>CAUPNA010000093.1:0-17680 GCA_963512475.1 uncultured Undibacterium sp. | reverse complement strand
CTCTGCGCTCTCTGCGCCTCTGCGGCGAAGTTTTGTTGGGGTTTTCACTTTTTTAAGCGTTTTCCTTATAATTTTCATTATGCGAATACCTTGAAGACTCATTTTGATGGTCGTATTTGGGTAGAGATGTGGTCTTTATGAGATTGTTTAATTGCCATAACCGTCTTCTTTTCTGATTTTTCTGAGGTCAAAATTTCGCGTCTTGCAAATACCACTGACGCCAAAAAGCCCTCACTTCGTCGCAAAGAACACTCCGCATAAAAAGCATTGATTACGATGCAGACCTACCCAATCAATCAGGAGGTTTTATGAAAATCGTATCAACATTCATTAGTTTTGCGGCTTTATGTTCAGCACTGGCAAGTGGTGCGGCATCGGCGGGCGACTTAAAAGTTGAAGTACATGGCATGACGGAAACCAAAGGCGATGTCATGGTGGCCGTCTTTAATCAAAAAGGGCAATGGCTAAAGCAGGCGCATGTTAGTAAGAAAGTGACTGCTAACGGCAATAAACTCGTGGTGCAGTTTGATGGTTTGCCCGACGGTGACTATGCGGTTTCTGTGGTGCATGATCTGAATAGTAATGGCCGTCTCGATAGCAATCCTATCGGTATGCCAACTGAGCCTTACGGTTTTAGTAATGATGCTACCGGTAATTTCGGGCCACCGTCCTTCGATAGTGCCAAGATCACTTTGACTCAAGCGCCGCTTAGTATTAGCGTGCGTGTGAATTAAGGAGCCTCGCCATGAATCGCCGCCACTTCTTACAATCTTTCGGCGCTGCCGCAGCAACGGCAGCAACGTCGGCCGCAGTACCTGCTTGGGCACAACAAGCTGATCCCGCAAGTGCCAAATATCGCCGTGCTCCCGAACTGTTCAAAGCGAATCCTAGACTCACTTGCCTGCGCGGATTTCAAGGCCAGGATATTGGCTGTGATGCCGCGTGGATAGAGGGCAAGCTACCAGCTGATTTGCGCGGCGATTTTTATCGCAATGGCCCGGGTTTGTTTGAACGTGGTGGACAACGCTATCATCATTGGTTTGATGGTGATGGTTTGGTGCATGCATGGCGTTTTGGCGATAAGGGTGTGTCACATCAAGCACGCTTTGTACGCACTAAAAAGTTTGTCGCGGAACAGCAGGCGGGTGAATTTTTGGTGCCCGCATTTGGTACAGCGATCAAGCCAAAAATCCCTTTGCGCTCGTCGGATACGATGAATACCGCGAATACCAATGTCATTCGTATGGATGGCCGTTTGCTCGCCTTGTGGGAAGGTGGTTCTGCGCATGCGATGGATGCGCAAAATTTAGAAACCCAAGGTATCGTCAACTGGGCGCCCGAGTTAGCTGGTATGCCGTTCTCCGCCCATCCAAAAATGGAAGCTGATGGCAGCTTGTGGAATTTCGGTACGATCATGGGGAAAATCGTTTTATACCATTTTTCACCACAGGGTAAATTGCTGAAACATCGCATCATGGATGCGCCTAGCACAGCCATGGTGCATGATTTTGCCATTTCGCAAAAGCATATGATCTTCTTATTTTCACCTATCAGTTTGAATATGGATGCGGTGCGTTCTGGTAAGAGCATGGTCGATGCGATGGAGTGGAAGGCAAATGAGTCGGTCAAGATCATGATCGTCGAGAAAGCCGATTTCAGCCGATTCCGTGTTCTAGAAATGCCTGCCTTGATGGTCTTCCATTTTGGGAATGCTTGGGAGGAAAATAATGTGATTCATGTCGATTTTGTGAAGAGCGATAATCTGGATAATTTTCATACCTGGATGCCGAAAATTATGCGCGGTGAAGATGTGGTTTCTGAGCCATCGACCCCTGCGTTTTTACAAATTGATTTGAATCGCAATAAAGTTAGCTTGACTGAGCGCAGCGAGAATTTAGAATTCCCGCGAGTTGATCCGCGCGTGGTGGGACAAAGAAACCGCTACTTGTATTATCCCGTCGCAGTAGAAAAAACGATGAACAATATGCTCAATGGCGTGATGCGTTTAGATGTAGAGAGTGGTAAAACAGATAGCTTTAGTTTTGGTGCTCACTGTCATTTAGAAGAGCATGTCGTCGTGCCTAAAGCAGGTTCGACGAAAGAGGGCGAGGCTTGGTTGGTGGGTGTCGGTTTTGATATTCCACGTCAAACCAGTTTTGCTAGCGTGTTTGATGCGCAGAATCTGGCGGCAGGACCGGTAGCACTGGCGCACTTACCGTATTGGTTGCCACATTGTTTCCATGGGAATTTTTATGCAAGTACCTGATCTGGAAATGTTTTTCGTCAATTAAAAAAATCGGGCCAGCAGAATCAATTCTGCTGGCCCGATTATTTCATTCGAGTTTAAGACTAAGAACGCAACTTAGCAAAAGCCGATGCCATCGCACTGTTCACAGGCGCTGCTGTTTGACTGTGTTGGCTTTGATTGCGGTGTTGATTCAAACGCTTCGCATCGTCCCTATCCGCACGTTGCTCGGGTTTGCTACCGGCTACCGGTGCGGAATCCGTCAGACGCATAGTCAGCGCAATACGCTTACGTTTTTCATCGATCTCCAATACTTTGACTTTGACTACTTGGCCAGCTTTTACGACGGTGTGCGGGTCTTTGACGAAAGTATTCGAGAGCGCTGAAATATGTACCAAACCATCTTGATGAACACCAATATCAACGAAGGCACCAAATGCCGCCACATTGGTAATCACGCCTTCTAGGATCATGTCTGGACGTAAATCTCTGATCTCTTCGACGCCATCTTTGAAGGTGGCAGTCGTGAATTCCGGGCGTGGATCACGACCTGGTTTTTCTAATTCTTTCAAAATATCGGAGATCGTTGGTACACCAAATTTTTCATCGGCGTACTTCGCGGGACTGATCGCTTTTAACAAACCAGTATCACCGATGATAGCCTTCACATCTTTCTTGATATCGGCAAGAATTTTCTCTACCAGTGGATAGGATTCAGGATGCACCGCAGATGCGTCGAGCGGATTGTCGCCGCCCATGACGCGCAAGAAGCCTGCCGCTTGTTCAAAGGTTTTGTCACCCAAGCGTGGCACGGAGCGTAATTCAGAACGTGATTTAAACATACCTTTGGCATCGCGATAGTTCACGATACTTTGCGCGACGCTGCTGGATAAACCAGAGACGCGTGCCAGCAAAGGTGCGGACGCCGTGTTGACGTCAACACCGACCGCATTCACGCAATCTTCGACGACCGCGTCGAGTGAGCGTGCCAATTGCGATTGACCCACGTCATGCTGATACTGACCAACGCCGATCGATTTTGGATCGATTTTGACTAGCTCCGCCAAAGGATCTTGTAAGCGGCGGGCGATAGAGACCGCGCCACGGATGGTGACATCCAGATCAGGCAATTCTTTAGAAGCAAATTCGGATGCTGAATAGACGGAAGCGCCTGCTTCAGAGACCACAATCTTGGTCAGTTTTAATTCAGGTTTGAGCTTGATTAAATCTTGCGCCAGTTTGTCAGTTTCGCGTGAGGCAGTGCCATTGCCAATAGAGATCAGCGAGACATTATGTTTCGCTGCCAATTGTGCCAATACATGTAAAGAACCGTCCCAGTCATTACGAGGTTGGTGCGGATAAATGGTCGCATACTCCACCACTTTGCCGGTCGCATCGACAATCGCGACTTTGACGCCAGTGCGTAATCCCGGATCCAGACCCATAGTAGCGCGTGGGCCAGCAGGCGCTGCGAGCAAGAGTGCTTTCAGATTGCGGGCAAATACATTAATGGCTTCAACTTCGGCAGTCTCACGCAGATTCGTCATCAGCTCGGTATCGAGATGCATGAAAACTTTGACGCGCCATGCCCAACGCACTGTATCGCTCAACCATTTATCGGCCGCACGACCTTTATTGCTGACACCGAAATGCGCTGCAATACGGCTTTCGCAAGGATTTAAAGGCGCATCCCATTTTGGTTTTTCTTCTTCGGTGTCGAGGCGTAAAGTCACTGTTAAAAATTCTTCACGACGACCACGGAAGATCGCTAATGCGCGGTGTGAAGGGATCGTACCCAAGGTTTCTGAGTAAGCGAAGTAGTCACTGAATTTTGCACCAGCCTCTTCTTTGCCTGCGACAACAGCAGTTTCAACGATGCCGTGATCGAGCAGATATTCGCGGATAGCGTGCAGTAGTGTTGCGTCTTCGGCGAAACGTTCCATCAAGATTTGGCGTGCACCATCCAAGGCGGCTTTGGCATCAGCGACGCCGGGATTGTCACCGTTCGCGGTGGAGAAGGCAGGTTTCAAATAGGCTTCTGCGACCGTTTCGGGTACTAAGTTCGGATCTGCCAATAGGGCATCAGCCAGTGGTTGCAAACCAGCTTCGACGGCGATTTGCGCCTTGGTACGACGTTTTAGTTTGTAAGGTAAATATAAATCTTCTAAGCGTGTTTTATCTTCAGCATGGTGAATCGCATCGAGTAAAACCGGTGTCATTTTGCCTTGTTCTTCAATGGAAGAAATAATCGTGGCACGACGGTCTTCCAATTCGCGCAAATAGCGCAAGCGTTCTTCTAACAAACGCAATTGCGTATCGTCCAAGCCGCCCGTTGCTTCTTTACGGTAACGGGAAATAAAGGGCACGGTCGCGCCTTCGTCCAAAAGTGCCACTGCGGCAGCAATTTGTACAGGTTTAGCGGCAAGTTCTACGGCAAGACGTTGTTCAATGGAAGGCAACATAGGTGGTAATAGTCAATATAAAAAATTCAAAAGTGGAATAAGCTGACCGCTAAAATTATTATTAAGTCAATATAAAGCAGGTCAATCAGCCCGTGATCATACGCAATTTGCGCGTTTGTGCCAGTCTTGACAGATGAGAAAAAAGGGGAGCAGCGAGGGTTTTATTTCGAGAATTTCTTAAAAATGCGGGTATTTTTCTTAACGTCACTTAAAAACGCTCAATTCATCTCTAAGTTGTTACTAATTAGAGTTCTTGTAAATGTCTGGATGGTTAATTTCCATCATGATTTCTGGCTTCCCTAGTGCTTGAAATCCCCACTTTTGATACAGACCACGCGCATTTGAGCTGGCCAACATAAAACGCCGCAGACCTTGTAGCTGGGGATGATCCATGATGTTTTGTATGAGTTGCCTACTCAGGCCGCGACCCTGATGTTCAGGTAAGATGAACACATCCATCAAATAGGCAAAAGTCGCGTGGTCACTCACCACACGGGCAAAGGCGATTTGCTGACCGTTTTCATAACCGCCGAAACACAGGGAGTGTTGAATCGAGGTTTCTACCAGGGCTCTTGGAATATTGATCGCCCAAGTGCTCTTTTCAGATAAGAATTGATGGATAAGAGTTATGTCCAGCCTTGCTTTGTCGGTCGAAATTTCCATGGCCTATTTTTTCTGATTGCTCAATTGCCCAAGCATCCGCCGCTGACCCGCAAAATACCTGATAGATCGGGCCAACTTTGTACTTCGGTAAATCCAGCGGCTTTTAATAAACCTTGCACCGCATCGCTTTGGTCATAACCGTGTTCCATCAGCAGCCAGGCATTTGGGTGCAGATAGGCTGGCGCGCCGTCTATGATTTTGCGATAGGCAGATAGACCGTCGCTATGATCAGTCAAGGCATCAATCGGCTCAAAGCGCAAATCACCCTGACTTAAATGAATATCGTCTTTGACGATGTAGGGCGGATTGCTAACGATAGTGTGGAATTTTTGTGCAGGGATCGCACTATACCAATCGCTCAAGTGGAATTGGATTTTCGTATTTTCGGCTAGTAGTTGAGTCGCATTAAACTCGGCTACCGCGAGTGCCGCAGGACTAATGTCGGCGGCACTGACTTTAATTTGTCGGTCTTGTGCTGCGATGGCGATGGCGATGGCACCCGAGCCAGTTCCTAAATCTAATAGATGATTGTCGTTCGCCGTACGTTCTAGCGCCAATTCGACTAACAATTCCGTATCGGGTCTGGGAATCAAGACATCCGGCGTGACTTTGAAAGTTAGTCCAAAAAATTCGCGCTGTCCCAACAAGTAGGCGATTGGCTCGCCCGCTACCCGTTGAGAGCACAAGTGATTTAACTGTTCTAACTGTTCATCATTCAAGTGCAACTCGGATTGCGTAATCAATTGCACCCTGGTGTAGCCAATCACATGGCACAGCAACATACGCGTTTCTAAAGGTTCGAGTGGCGATGTTGCTTGAACCTGCGCGATTGAGCATGGCGAACTAAAAATGCTCATCCGCGAATTTTGCCAAAGAAAACGCGTTCTTTTTTCTTGCTAATGATTAAGGTAAAAGAAGCGACGATGAATACGAGAAACCAAGTCAGCGCCCATGCTGGGATGGACAAGCCTAAAATAGGATCGTAAGGCGTTTCGCATAAACCGTTGGCTTTGAACATGACCGGGAAAAGTTGGGCAATGAAGAAACTATTCATAGGATCCGACAGTGGATCAGCACCACAAGAGCCTGGAGGTTGGGCGATTGCCCATAACTGATAACCCGCGATACCAGCTCCGATCAAACCGAAAACCGCACTGGCAGCCATGCTTTTACGTTGCAGATTCGGGAATATCAAAGCAAATACGCAAGCTAAGGCAATTAAAGCGAATGCGTATCGCTGCATGACACACAAGGGACAGGGCAACATATCGAGCACCAATTGCAAATACAAGGCAAAGCCGAGCAGACCGCTACAAGCGAGAATAATTAATATCAGAGCGGCTTTGGTACGATTCATGGCAATAGTCTTTATTTTTAAAAATGCGTTAAAAAAATGCGTTGAAACTCGACACAACGGCGTTAAGCCATTGAGGACGTAAGGATACTAGAGATACCTGATTTGTTGCATACGCAAATCGAAAAAAACTAAATCTTGTTGATCCTGACCTTTAAATCATCAGAAAGTTCCTGTTTGTGTATCTGGCACAAGAATCAGAAGCGGTCTATCATCTTGGTATTGCCGTCACTATGTTATTCATGCAAGTCTCTACAACTTCATGTCAAAAAATAAGGAAGTACTATGTCTAGTTCTGTCGTTCGCGCCGTTTGTCCTCATGATTGCCCAGATACTTGTGCCTTATTGGTGACAGTACAAGATGGGGTGGCGACGGAGGTCAAAGGCGACCCTGATCATCCCACGACGGGCGGCGTGCTGTGCACCAAAGTGGCACGTTACACCGAACGTACTTATCACCCTGATCGCTTGTTATATCCGCAAAAACGGGTAGCAAATAAAGGTGAGGGCAAGTTTGTCAGAATTTCTTGGGAAGAAGCCATTACGACTATTGCTACGCGTTTGAAAGAAATCGCGGCACGGAATCCATTGGCGATAATGCCCTACAGTTATGCAGGAACGATGGGCATGGTGCAGGGGGAAAGCATGTCAGCCCGCGTTTTAAACAAACTGGGCGCTTCTTTTCTTGATCGCACGATTTGCGCCTCAGCGGGTGGTACCGGTTATAAATACACCTTAGGTGATCGCATCGGAACGGATGTCGAACAAACTCAAAATGCGCGTTTAATTATTATCTGGGGCGGCAATCCTATCGCCTCGAATTTGCATTTTTGGACACGTGTGCAAGAAGCAAAACGTAATGGCGCAAAAATTATCGCGATTGATCCTTATCGCTCTTTGAGCGCTGAAAAATGTCATCAACATATCGCCGTCCGTCCTGGCACGGATTCCGCATTGGCATTGGGCATGATGCACGTGTTGATCAAAGAAGACTTAATCGATCACGACTATATCGCTCAATATACTTTGGGATTTGAACAATTAAAACAGCGTGCGGCCGAATGGACACCTGAAAGAGTCGCCGAGATCTGCGGCATCACCACAGCCGAAGTCGAGGGCTTGGCGCGCGATTATGGCGAAGGCGCGCGGCGCGGTGAACCCAGTTTGATACGTATGAACTATGGCGTGCAGCGGGTGCATGGCGGCGGTATGGCGGTGCGCAATATTTGCTGCCTACCTGCATTGGTGGGCGCTTGGCGTCACGCGGCGGGCGGTGCTCTGTTGTCGTCTTCCGGTGGCTTCGTTAAGAATTCTGATGCTTTAGAACGGCCTGATTTGTTTCCGGCAGAGCAGGCGAGTCGCACGATCAATATGAGTGATATTGGAAATAGTCTTTTGCACCCAGGCTCTGCTGAGTTCGGCCCTAAGATAGAAGCCGTGTTGGTATACAACTCAAATCCGGTCGCAATTGCGCCTGATTCTTCGGTGGTGGCACAAGGATTTGCGCGTGAAGATTTATTCGCCGTGGTCTTGGAGCACTTTCAAACCGATACCGCGGACTATGCTGATATCTTATTGCCTGCAACCACGCAGCTAGAGCATGTTGACGCGCATAGCGCTTATGGACATCGCTATATGATGGCGAACAATGCTGCAGTGGCGCCTATGGGGGAAGCGAAATCGAATGCAGAGATTTTCCGCTTGCTGGCACAGGCTTTAGGATTTACCGACCCCTGTTTTGCAGAATCGGATGATGCGATAGCGGCACAAGCATTTAATTTTCAACATGCGCGTACCGAGCATACCAATTGGGAGCAGTTAAAACAGCAAGGTTGGTCGAAACTAAAAATGCCGGATGCCGCTTTTGCACATGGTGGCTTTACGACACCTTCAGGCAAGTGCGAATTTTACAGCCAGCAAATGTTGGACGATGGCTTAGATCCTTTACCAGCTTATATTCCTCCTTATGAGTCGGTTGTCAGCAATCCGGAATTGGCAGCCAAATATCCGTTGGCGATGATTTCTCCACCCGCACGTAATTTCTTGAACTCGACCTTTGTGAATGTCAAAAGTTTGCGTGATACGGAAGGCGAACCTCATCTCGATATTCATCCAGAAGACGCGGCACGACGTGAGATTAAAGCAGGTGACATGGTAAGAATATTTAATGATCGTGGTAGCTTTGTCGCAAAAGCGCGTATCACCGAAAAAGCACGCGCTGGTCTGGTGGTCGGTCTGTCGATTTGGTGGAAGAAGTTTGCTTCCGATCATAAAAATGCCAATGAGGTGACCAGCCAAAAGTTAACCGATATGGGCGGTGGTCCGACTTTTTATGATCTTTTGGTCGAAGTCGAAAAAGCCTAAACCATTTAAAAATGGTATGTTGCAGCGCAAAATTTCCTAGAGCTATTGCTCAGTTTTCCCTAATTTTTCGAGGCTAATTTGCACCAGCAATGGTCAGGGCGCAAGGCTTGGTGTATCGTGTTGCTGCATATGTTTTATCAAATTCTATGGCGTGTGATGGGGACTCTAATGATCCTGTATAGCTATTCCTTTCACGGATAATTCTCATCGTAACTTTTTAGGATGTGCACGACAGAGTTTTTTCTAGATTAGTTTGACGAGCAAAATTAGCAAACACTAGGTCAACATGAATTGACCAATAAATTAAAAATGGAGACCACATGAATACAATCGTGAACGCAGACAAATTTTGGCTAAAATCGTACCCGCCAGGCGTACCAGCTGAAATTGATGTTACTCAATATAAATCCTTGGTGCATCTGTTGGATGAGGCGTTCAAGACCTTTGCTGACCGTAATGCTTATGTCTGTATGGATAAGTACATGACTTATGCTGAGGTCGATGCCTTGTCGAAGAAAGTCGCAGCCTGGTTGCAAAGTCGTGGCTTGAAGCCTGGTGCCAGAGTTGCGATCATGATGCCGAATGTGCTGCAATATCCGGTAGCCTTGGCAGCAGTATTGCGTGCCGGTTACGTCGTGGTCAACGTCAATCCTTTATACACCCATCGTGAGCTAGAGCATCAATTAAAAGATTCTGGCGCAGAAGCGATTTTTGTTTTGGAAAATTTTGCGATTACTTTAGAACAGTCAATTGCCAATACGGATATTAAGCATGTCGTTGTGTGTTCTATGGGTGAAATGCTGGGGGGAATCAAAGGCGCGATTGTGAATTTGGTGGTTCGCCATGTGAAGAAACTAGTGCCAGCATTTAATTTGCCAGGCTCAGTGACTTTCAAAGAAGTATTAGCGCAGGGCAGTTCCATGAAGTTTCAGCCTATGGAAGCCAAGCTTGATGACGTCGCGTTCTTGCAGTACACCGGTGGCACTACCGGCGTATCCAAAGGTGCCGTGCTTACACATAAAAATGTCGTTGCTAATGTATTGCAAAATCATGCGTGGTTAAAGCCGAGTATGGACGCGCACAAAGGAACGCCACAATTAGTGTTTGTCTGCGCATTACCGCTTTATCATATCTTCGCTTTGACGGTATGCAATATGGTTGGTACGCGTATCGGTGGTTTGAATATTTTGATTCCAAACCCGCGCGATATTCCAGGCTTCATCAAAGAGCTTAAAAAATACAAGGTCAATATTTTCCCTGCAGTAAATACCCTGTACAACGCATTGTTGAATAATCCAGAATTCTCTAAAACAGATTTTTCTGGTTACTTCTGCTGCACAGGTGGCGGCATGGCGGTGCAGAAGGCGGTAGCAGAAAAATGGAAAGCAGTGACAGGTTGCGCCATTGCAGAGGGTTATGGTTTATCAGAAACCTCGCCGGTGGCAACAGCGAATTATGCCGATTCTAAAGAATTCACCGGTAGCATAGGCCTGCCCATTTGCTCGACCGAAATCGCGATTTTGGATGATGATGGCAAACCAGTACCTTTGGGTGAAAGCGGTGAAATCGCCATCCGTGGTCCGCAGGTGATGCTAGGCTACTGGAATCGCCCAGACGAAACAGCGAATTCTTTCACGCCAGACGGTTTCTTTAAATCCGGTGACATCGGTATTATGGATGAACGTGGTTTTACAAAAATTGTCGATCGTAAAAAAGACATGATTTTGGTGTCGGGTTTTAATGTTTACCCAACTGAGATCGAAGGTGTAGTTGCCGGTCATCCTGGCGTATTGGAATGTGCTTGTGTTGGCGTGCCAGATGAAAATTCAGGTGAAGCGGTGAAATTGTATGTCGTCAAGAAAGATCCGGCTTTAACGAAAGAGGACTTGATGGCTTTCTGTAAGGAAGAATTTACTGCTTATAAGAAGCCGAAGTACATCGAATTCCGTACTGAGTTACCAAAGACGAACGTCGGTAAGATCTTGCGACGTGCTTTACGCGATGAAGCAAAGAAGGCGTAAAGAATCAAGATAAAAAAAGAGAGAGCTTCGGCTCTCTTTTTTTATGCTGGATCTATTTTAGAGTTTTGTTATTTGTCTCATCAGGTAAATATTTCTGCTGAATTTTGAGGAAGGTCTTGTCTTTCTTCATGCTCTCTAATGCGGCATTCCATTTTTTTATCACAGCGGGATCCGTATTTTTTGAAGCTGCAATATAAAGTTCACTTTTAAATAACTCGAAAATAAGCTTAACATCGCCGGCAGCATAACCAGCGGTTTGTGCCAAGCTCTGTACACCCAGTCTAGAATCGGTGTAGACAGGAATACGTCCCATCATTAATTTTTTAAAACTAGAGATGTTGGAACTGGCACGATCTAAATTATTGAAGCCTAGTTGAGTTAAAGTTTGATCGCGAATATCACCGCGATAGACGCCAATGAGAGGAATTTTTTTGGCAGCTTCAATGCTGTTGATTTCCAAGGTCGAGTCTGCTTTGGCATACAAACCATAAACATTCGCCATGATAGGGCCTATCCATTGGTACAGCGACTCGCGCTCAGGCGTTCGGGCCATGCTAAATAGTAAGGTGTTGGCATTGTTGTTGATCTTATCGATGCCACGCGACCAAGGGACGACTTGAATCGGGTCATGATTGTTCACGCGCTTTTGGATTTCTTTGACTATTTCCACCGTCAGACCAGTGAGGCGACCCTTATCATCAAAAAACTGCAGAGGCCGATCTGCTTCGCAGTACAAAGATAAGGATTGTGCGGAAGCAAATGCGCAGAATAAATTCGCATTAAGAAATACAAACAATAAGATGCGTCTATAAAAAACTGACATGCCCTTTTTCCGCCTTGTTTAACTATGACAAACAAAGGTAGCAGCAGCTAGCCTTGTTTTTCTGAAGCGTCAATCATGTTAATCGACAAAGACAGCACTATTCTAACTATAAAGAGTCCAGTTTGGGGATTTGGCGTGGTTTGCGGTGTTCATCTGTCGCCACATAAGTCAGCGTCGCTTCGGTGACTTTGACGGTGTCTGCTTGCAGGCGATTGCGTTCTGCATACACTTCTACGGAAACTGTGATCGAGGTATTGCCGACTTTGACAACTTCGGCATAAAAAGACAATAAGTCACCGACGAATACCGGTTGTTTAAATAAGAAAGAATTTACGGCAATGGTCGCTACCCGACCGTTGGCGCGCCGTGCGGCTGGGACAGCGCCTGCAATATCGACTTGCGCCATAATCCAGCCACCAAAAACGTCTCCATGGATATTGGCATCCGACGGCATAGGCATAACACGGATCGTCGGCATGGTATTAGGTAATGAGGTTTTGGTGTTATCTGTCATGGCTTTCTCTCTTAGATCGATTGAACGCGATACAATCGCATGAATACTTTTTAAAGTTATGAGTCTGACGATTGTGCCGCATTCGTAGTAGTGCTTAGTAGTGTAGATTAGTAGTGCTGATTAGTAGTATTAAATTGGCACTAAGATTTCAGTTAATTATTTAGTTAATAAAAAATGCTGTGGCGCAATAGAGACTCATGATATAGCAAATCCTTTTTTGATGGTAATTCATGCGCCGCGACTCTCGTCCTTCCTCCCCAGTTAATCCCAGTGCCGCTCGCGGCGACTGGTCTACCGTTAAGACTTTATTACCGTATTTGTGGGCTTACAAGTGGCGGGTTTTACTTGCCCTAAGCTTTCTGGTCGGTGCCAAACTCGCCAATGTGGGTGTGCCGCTCGTTTTGAAAGAGTTGGTTGATCGCTTGACGGTGAACCCTTTAAGTCCAACGAGCTTGATGGTATTGCCACTTAGCGTATTGGTTGCTTATGGTGCTTTGCGTTTGTCGACAACCTTGTTCACAGAGATGCGTGAGTTCGTCTTTGCCAAAGTCACGCAGCGCGCGGTGCGTACTATTGCACTGAAAGTCTTCCGTCATTTGCATGCACTTTCATTACGCTTTCATTTGAATCGCCAAACAGGCGGTATGACTCGCGACATAGAACGCGGCACCAGAGCGATTTCTTCGCTGGTCTCATTTGCCTTGTTTAGCATCGTGCCGACCCTGTTAGAAATTGGTTTGGTTCTGACGTACTTGTTTGTAAAGTATGACAAATGGTTTGCCATTATTACTATCCTCGCTCTAGTCGCTTATATTATTTTTACGATTGCAGTGACTGAATGGCGTACTCACTTTCGCCGCACCATGAACGAGTTGGATTCTAAAGCCAGCACCAAGGCGATTGATTCTTTGCTCAACTATGAGACCGTAAAGTATTTTGGTAACGAAGAATATGAAGCGCGACGTTACGATCATGGTTTGCAAAGTTATGAAAAAGCGGCAGTAAAATCGCAAACGACCTTATCACTGTTAAATGCTGGCCAGTCCCTGATTATTGCTACTGCTGTCACCTTGATTTTATGGCGTGCGGCGCAAGGTGTCATCGATCAAACCATGACCTTGGGTGATCTGGTTTTGGTCAATGCTTTTATGATTCAGCTATATATTCCCTTGAATTTTCTGGGCGTTTTGTATCGAGAGATTAAGCAAAGTCTCGCGGATATGGAAAAGCTGTTTGCTTTGATGGATCAAAATAAGGAAATTGCCGATAAAGAAAATGCACCTGCTTTGCAATTGCAAGGACACCTGTCACCGGAGGTCGTGTTTCAATCTGTGAATTTTAGCTACGAAGAAAAGCGTCAGATTTTATTCGATGTCGATTTTAAGATCGCTGCAGGTACGACCACTGCGGTCGTTGGTCACAGTGGTTCTGGCAAATCGACCTTATCACGCTTATTGTTTCGCTTTTACGATATCCAATCTGGCGCGATACAAATTGCAGGCCAAAATATCTTGGATATGACGCAGCATTCCTTGCGTCAGGCGATAGGTATCGTGCCGCAAGATACGGTTCTATTTAACGACACGATTGCGTACAACATCGCTTACGGCAAACCAGGTGCCACGCATGACGAGGTGATTGCGGTGGCCAAAGCAGCTTACATTCACGATTTTATCGAGACCCTGCCGGATGGCTACGACACGATGGTCGGTGAGCGTGGTCTGAAGTTGTCGGGTGGTGAAAAACAGCGAGTCGCGATTGCCCGTACTTTACTGAAGAATCCGGTCATTATGATTTTTGATGAGGCGACCTCTGCTTTAGATTCAAAATCAGAACAGATGATACAAGCTCAACTTAAGCAAATCGCCAAGAGTCGTACCAGCTTGGTGATCGCGCACAGATTATCAACCATCGTCGATGCGCAGCAGATTTTGGTGATGGATAAGGGCCGCATTATTGAACGTGGTACGCATACCGAGCTATTGGCTTTAGCTGGCGCGTATACGCAAATGTGGGAAAGACAGCAGCATACGAATGTGACGACGGATGTCCCAGTTCATGAGGAATAGTGCTGCACGATACGATATAGACGTTCAGTTAAGCGCTGTGTCATGTCTCGTCATTCCCGCGAAGGCGGGAATCCAGAGGCGTAAAAGCCTAAAGACGCTGGATCCCTGCCTACGCAGAAATGACTCCATGGTGTTTAAGTTTAACTGAACGTTATATGCGCAATACCTTAGTTTGATTTGTTCAAGAGTATTCTAATTTTTTTCGGCGATATTTATGGAAACCAAATGGCTAGAGGACTTTGTTTCCTTGGCGGAAACCAATAGTTTTAGTCGTTCAGCAGAGTTGCGGCACGTGACCCAACCCGCATTTTCACGACGTATACAATCGTTAGAAGCATGGCTAGGTGCGGACTTGATAGACCGCACTTCTTACCCCACGAGACTGACCAATGCGGGTGAGATTTTTTTTGAGCAAGCGATTGCAATGCTGGGTCAAATCAATAATGCTCGTGCTTTATTGCGGGGTAAACGTACCTCGATTCAGACTACCGTCGATTTCGCCGTGCCCCATACTTTATCTCTGACTTTTGTGCCGAAATGGCTGACCGAATTACAGAGTAATTTTGGTGATATCAATAGTCGTTTGCTGGCGCTGAATGTGCATGATGCGGTGATGAGTTTAGTGGAAGGTGGTTGTGATTTGATGTTGTGCTATCACCATCCGCAGCAGCCTTTGCTACTCGATCCCGCGCAGTACGAGATGATCAGTATGGGAACCGAAGCATTGCGTGCGTATGCTCGTTGCGACAAATCTGGCGTACCAGATTTTGTCTTGCCTGGCACGATAGAGCAGCCTTTGCCATTTCTTGCCTATGCAAATAATGCGTATTTGGGACGCATGGTGGATTTAATTTTGACTCAAACCAAACAAGCGCTGCATCTCGATAAATGCTATGAAACTGATATGGCCGAGGGTTTGAAAATGATGGCGCTAGAAGGCCGCGGTGTGGCGTTTTTACCCGAGTCTGCGGTACTGCGTGAACTCAAACAAAAGCAATTGGCTCGCGCTGATGGTGGTGTCGACGCATGGGAAGTGGGGATGGAGATTCGTTTGTATCGCGAACGTCCATCTGAACAAAAATCAGGTAAGCCCGTGGTAGCCAAATTATGGGATTATTTGGCGCAAAAATCGCAATTGGCGAGTAAGTCAAAAACCATACGTTCACAGCGTTAATGGAATAGTTTTTTTTCTAGAAATGCAGGAAGTCCTGCATTTCTGGACGCGAGTTTGGCGTAACTTGAGCCTCTACTAAAGCTTATGCGCTGCGATCTTCCTTCCTGTTTTTCAAAAATTCTCTGTAAGCTCTCAGGCCATAAGCGCCTGTAGATCAAGAAATTTCCCCTCAGCTCATACTGTGATGGATGGGCGTCGAATCATTCCTCTACGCTTCTTAAATTTGGTAATATTAAAATAACTATGCGCTTGGTGCATAGTTAGATGCAAACAAAGCATTGGAGACTCTAGCTGCATTTGTCTTAAGATTCGCTGCCTTTCACCTAGGTGAAAAAGACTGTTAAGGCAAAACCAGCGCTATCGCAATAAGGATCGCGCAAACAGTAAAGCTAATTGTCCAAGACTACTTATTCAAAGAAACGAGACTTACCATGTCTAGTAATCACCAAATCCCGTCCTACCTGACCCCGCATGCGACTGGCCCATGGAATGTATACCTGGAGCAAATTGATCGCGTCACGCCTTACCTCGGCAACTTGTCACGCTGGGTTGAAACCTTAAAGCGCCCTAAACGCATTTTGATCGTTGATGTACCTATCGAACGTGATGATGGCACTATTGCCCACTTCGAAGGTTATCGCGTACAGCACAACACTTCACGCGGCCCAGGTAAAGGCGGCGTGCGTTTTCATCAAGATGTGACTCTGTCTGAAGTGATGGCATTGTCGGCATGGATGACGATTAAAAACTCTGCTGTCAATGTGCCCTACGGTGGCGCTAAAGGCGGTATCCGCGTTGATCCTAAGACGCTATCACGCGGCGAATTGATGCGTATGACGCGTCGTTACACATCCGAAATCGGCATCATCATCGGACCAGATAAAGACATTCCAGCACCAGACGTCAATACCAATGAACAAACCATGGCATGGATGATGGATACCTATTCCATGAACGAAGGCCGCACTGCGACGGGTGTCGTCACTGGTAAGCCAATTTCCCTCGGTGGTAGTTTAGGTCGTCGTGAAGCGACAGGTCGTGGTGTATTTGTCGTTGGTTGCGAAGCGGCTGCGAAAAAAGGCGTGACGATTGCTGGTGCAAAAATTGTGGTGCAAGGTTTTGGTAACGTCGGCGGTATCGCTGCACGCTTGTTCGCTGAAGCAGGTTCCAAAATCGTTGCGGTACAAGATCACGGCGGAACGATTTTTCACTCGAATGGTTTCGATGTACCGAAGCTGTTAGACCATGTCGCTACACATGGCAGCGTGGCTGGTTTTGAAGGTATAGAAGCGGTATTGCCTAACAATGAATTCTGGTCAGTCAATTGCGACATCATGATCCCAGCTGCATTGGAACAGCAAATCACAGAAGCCAACGCGAACGAGATCAAAGCCAAGATCATTTTAGAAGGCGCTAACGGCCCAACGACACCTGAAGCCGACGATATTCTGCGTGACCGTGGCGTGTTGGTCGTACCAGACGTGATCGCAAATGCGGGTGGTGTGACGGTTTCTTACTTCGAATGGGTGCAAGATTTTTCCAGCTATTTCTGGACCGAAGATGAAATCAATAATCGTTTGACGCGCATCATGAAAGAAGCGTTTAGCTCAGTATGGCAAGTCACGGAAGACAAGAAAGTATCTTTGCGCACCGCTGCATTTATTATTGGTTGTACGCGAGTACTACAGGCAAGAGAAGTACGTGGTCTCTACCCCTGATAAATCCGATTTTCGGGCGCTGTGCGTTGTTGCTTGTCCTCGCAATACTAGTGTATTGCTGCGGGAAGCGCCTAGCACAGCATCCCGAGAATCGAATTTCTCAATGAAGGAGAATGGATACCGATATTAGGGCGCAGCTCGGTGTTGCAAATGCTCGCAATATTGACATATTGCTCCGCCGAAGTTCAAAATTCAGCCTTGATCTGCATCCCGAGAATCAAATTTCTCTTGGCTCATTGGATTCTCGGGCAAGATAAAGAAAAGTTTGTGGTG
>CAUPNA010000092.1:0-17712 GCA_963512475.1 uncultured Undibacterium sp. | reverse complement strand
TGGCGAGCGCAGAGCAAAAGAAGTTGGCACAAGATATTAAATCCGGTTTAAGCAAAAATGGCTGGCAGGTGCAAAGCCAGAAATTTAAGACGAAAATTCCTAATCTCGCGCATCATCAATTAGGCGGGAAAGACAAACAAGCTGCACCGATTAAAGAAGTTGAGGGTGAAAATATCATCGCGATTTCTAAAGGTAGTGAGCGTTGCATGATATTGATTGGTGGACACTACGACACCAAATATTATAAGGATTTCTCATTTGTCGGTGCCAACGATGGCGGCTCTTCGACCGCGGCAATGCAAGAATTGGCGCGTGTGATCCAGGCGATACGCCTTCAAGAAAATGGCAGTAAGCAAGCAAGTAAAGAGGCTGGCCGTTTTTTGGATTGCAGTATTGCTTTAACTTTTTTTGATGGTGAAGAAGCGACCTTGCCTGAATGGAGCGATGCCGATCGTCTGCTTGGTATTACCGATAATACGCATGGATCACGCGCCTTTGCAGCAAGTTTGACGAAGCAATTTGAAGGTGTGACATATCAGAATTTGCCCGTTAAAGCCGTATTGATTTTGGATATGATAGGCCACAAAAAACAAAATTTATTTATCACCAGTGGTTCTAATCCACAGTTGGCACAAAAGTTTTTAGGGCAAAAAACCAATACAAAAATAGTCGCTACAAATATTGCGATTGAAGATGATCATTTACCATTCGCACAATTAGGCCTACCATTTCTGCATATCATTGACTGGACCAATTTGTCAGAGTGGCACACACCAAAAGACACTTTGGACATTATTTCAAACAAAAACATAGCTGATTTTGGCGATATGCTAGTGCGATTCTTAATGCAGAGTCGTTAAGTAAGTGTTAAATTGGTTTCGGTGCCGTTTTGATTGAGTCTGCGACCTTGGAAAAGATACGAACTTATTTCGGCGGATTAAGAATGCGCATAATTTCACCATTCTTTTTGCCGCGCTCAATTGCTACATTGAGTCGCTGAATGATATCACCGTGTTTTTGAGTGGCTGCCGCGAAGTGCAGTTCATCTAGGTGTAAAGGTTTTCTGAGAACGGTGAAGGCGGTCTCGCTCGCTTCGAGCGCTTGGAATTTGTCCTCGCTCTGCATCCGCCTAAGTAAAGCCTCCACCTGACGGGCGTCAGATTCTCTTGTGCCAAACAACATCACATCCATACGCCGCATCGCAAGTTTTTTTAATCGAGCTACATGCGACGCGGGATCTTCTTCGACTTTAAATAAGACATTTTTTTTGCGATCAAATTCATCACCAAAACTGACACCACGAATAATGCCGACGGTTTTTCCTTTGAGATCATCAATATGATCGAATGTAAATTGCTGGTTGATGGATGTTATCAGCCAAACGTAATTGGCATAAATGAATTCTGAAAACTGCATGGTTTCCAGGCGTTCGCTATTTTTTGATAAACCGAAAGCGATACCATAGCCATTGTTAACGTGATTGAGTAAGCGTGCCATGGGATAGTACTGCACATCAAAATTGACTTGTGCTTCGCGCTCAAAATAAAGCAAGAGTTGGCGTATATCCTCTTTGACCAGAATCAACTCACCTCGGTCATTACGTAACTCACGGATAAGTAAAGTGACTTTGTCTTGTTTTGCGGATATTTCTGGCGAGGCAAGCAATGGCATGAACAACATAAAACACAGTAACAATTTTTGCCAAGTTGTTTGATATAAAAAAGCGATGTGGCCGTTGTTTAAAGCTAGCATGATCTTCTCGATACCGATTTGAATTCAGTTTAGTGATAAAGATACTAGTGTTTTTAATTTGCTTTTAGGGAAAGTATAGTCGTGTTTAGAGCTAACTCAAAATAGAATTCATGGTACCTATCGCAAACAGAGAGGATATCGGCAAAAAAACGTCATCTCAAGAGGACTTGAGATGACGGAAAAGGGAGGTTGAAACAATGTGTACATGCTGATCGAGCTAATACGTACAATTGAATCAATTGAAGTTTGCTAGTCTTGTCGCGACTTTGCAATTACTTTGGGATAAACGGCCGTTTTTAGCTACTGGAATGAAGGAAAGCTGGGATCAAGTGTGTTAACTTGTTTTATTTGCATTGATTTGCATAGATTTGATTCGGCTATGTAGACGCTTTTCCTTCGGTACAGTACGACACACATGATGAATTTTATCAATCTGGGAACGAGCTATCTGTAGGCATCAATCATTTTTTGATAGCTGCCATTTGCACGAATTCTTTTTAGACCTTCATTAAATTGCTGACGTAAATTTGCATCATGAAACACGACGCTATACGCAGTTTTCGTTTTGATTAAGTCGTGAAACGTCAACGGTGTTGAGGTGTTGAACTCAGTAGATAAAAGACGTTGATGATGTTCAAAAATCGTCTTGTCGATGATGATCAATTGCACACGATCTGCCCAGAACATTTTGTTTTGGCTCAATTGATTGAACGCTTGATGGTAATTTTTAGGGAATTTCCCATTAACATCAGGCCGATAACTAGCTTCAAATTCTGCGCCGAGATTTCTCCAACCATCTTGCCAGATAATGAAGCTGAATTTTTCTAAGTCTTGCATCGCATTGAGCTCAATGGCACGCGAACTTTTGCTGATGACGACATTTTGGAATTCTAGATAGGGATCAGAGAAGTAGATGGAACGGTCTTGATTATCCTGAACCGTCGCCGAAGCATCGACTTCTTTGTCCTTGACTGCTTTAATCAGCCTTATTTTAGGCATGGTGACAATTTTGATCGTATGACCTTGCAAGGACATAATGCGACGTAGTAGATCAATCTCTATGCCCTGATCGACGTTGTCTTTACGAAAACAATACGGTGGCCTATCAGTTGCAAAAGCAATCTTGATTTCTGCCGCTGAGCTTGTCAGCGGCAGAAATAGTAAACAATAGCCCAACAGTCGATTCAGGTTTTGCTTCATAGATTCCTAATTTTCGTCAGTGTAGCAATTGATTTTTCGTGTTTCCTGATTCATTTTTAGATTGAAACGCTGGTCACTTAATCTACTTAGTGCTCACGCAAAATTGCCTTGGCTAGGCGAATACAACAACGCCAGCATCTGTTTTGCGCATAACCTACCATTCAATCACCTTAATCAATTTACTTGGCTTTTGCAATCCACTTTTCAACTTGTGCTTCTAAGATAGGCATAGGTAGCGTCCCGTCACCAATCACAATTTCATGGAACTTTGGTAAGCTAAATTGTGTGCCTAAAGCTTTCTGCGCGCGCGCTCTTAAGTCAAGTATCTTACGAGCCCCGATCTTGTAGCTCAGCGCTTGACCTGGCAATACCATATAACGCTCGATTTGATTTTTTGCCCTTGCTTCGTTATAGCCCAGATTTTTTTGCATGTATTCAATTGCCGCTTCACGCGTCCAGCCTTTGGCATGTAAGCCTGTATCGACGACAAGGCGTACAGCACGCATCAATTCATCGTTCAAATGGCCGAAGTAATATTCTGGATTGTCGTAAAGTCCCAGCTCGTGCCCCAAGGTTTCTGAATACAGTGCCCAACCTTCGGTGAAGGCTGCGCTGTTGAGGTTTTCTGTATTAAATTTTCGGTATAAAGGCAGGTCAATTTCTTTGAGAAGCGCCGCATGTAAGTGATGTCCAGGCTGACCTTCGTGCAAAAATAAAGTCGCCATGCCGACGCGACTATATTTTTTTGCGTCATTCACCACTGGCCAGAAAATACCCGGCACCGAGCCATCTGCTGCGGGTGGCGTGTAATGATCGGAAGCAGTGGCACGACTTAACTCTGGTTCTAGCTGTAACTCTAATTTTCCTTTAGGTAGTAAGTTGAATAACTCTGGCAACTTGGTACGCACTTTTGCATCGATTTGACGGTACGCCTCCAGCACTTCGGCATCACTGTTGAAGGACTTAAACTTGTCTTGCGCTGCGACCCATTGTGGCAATTCGATAGCCGGACCTGTATAGCCTAAGCGTGGTCCAAGCTCCGTCCATTGCTGTTGAATGCGCGCGACTTCTTGCAAGCCTAAGGCGTGAATTTGTTCAGGATTTAGATTGGTGGTGGTGTGGTCTTTAATACGCATCGCATACCACGCAGCACCGTTCGGCAAGGAACTATAGCCTGTGCTATCGCGGCCCGCTTTTAGGTAGTCCGTTTCTAAAAAATGCAGCAATTGGGTCAAGGCAGGATTGAGCCTTTCCTTTATGGTTTGTTGATAGGCAGTGGTCAGTTTTTGCTTATCTTCTGCAGAAAATTGCGCTGGGAAATGCTTGATTGGTGTGTAGAAAATGCTTTGTTCCGTCGTCTTTGCAGCGAGTTGTTGGAATTGCGGCAGCATGACGCGTATGATTGATTTCGGATGTACGATGCCACGGCGTATACCTTCTTGCATATTGGTTTTTGCTTGTGCTATCCAGGTCGGCAGGAGCTCTAGGCGTTTTAGATACGCATAATATTGTGCAACGGTGGTCAATGGTTGCGCGCCGTCCCCACTGGCAAAATTCGCCAAGGTACTTGGTACGTTATCCATTTGATTGATAGGCAGCAGATGTTCAGGAAAGTGTTCAAAATGCAGCGCGCTATCAAGTTCGAAAGCAAGCAGGTCATAATTGAGCTGATCTTTCTCAGCAAGATGATTACGCTTAATTTGCTTCAACTGTTTCTGCATTTTATGCATCAGTGCAAATTGTCTGGCGCGATTTTGTGGAGCGATATTCATACCGAGTTGATCGTTGAAACGACCATCGCCGTTGATCGTGGCGAACTGCAAAGGATCAAATTTAACACGCGCGGTGTAAAACGCATCCGCTAATTGCTCCAGCTGTTTTTTACTTTTGATGACATCTTGTACCTGCACCACATCGGCTGCCATGCTGATCGGTGCCAGCATCGCGCTGCTGCTGAGTAGTGCTGCGGCTAGACTGCTTAATTGTAAGTATTTTTTAAAAGACATAGTCATATCCTGTGGCGTGTTGAGTTAGTTGAATTTGCTCTGAAAGACGAATGATTTAATTGTAAAAAAGTCTTGAGGCTAGAATACCTGAGTTTGTAGTCGTATGGCGTTAAAACCAAGGGTATGAGCTAGTTCATGCAACAGCTTGATTAATCTTCTTATTTTTCTGGTTTGAAAATTCGTAAAAAAGTGTGCGGCCCTGTAATGATTTGTAAAAAGTCATGCCGTACAGTATTTCATGATTTAACTTCAAGCTATATCAACCAATCTTGGACTCATCATGCAAACTCAAACAAATTCTAAACTGGACGGTTCATGGCGCAACAAGCTGACAAAAAAAACGACACAAAAAATGACTCGGCAGCCCACTCGACTATTCAGTGCGGCGTTGAGCGCTCTCTTTTGTACAGCCTGCGGAGGTGGCAGTGGCAGCATGAACAACGCAAATGCTACCAGTGCGGTCAGCACACCAGCAACTAGTTGTTCTGTGTCGCAAATAGAATCTGAGATGAATAGCCAGCTCGCCCAGTTAAGCACGGATACTGATTTCTCATTTGCAGTGGAACGCGACGATGGACGTCGTTATACATATCAGCGTGGCAGTTCTCGCATGCAGACATTGTATGAGTCCGCATCGACTTCGAAGTTAGTCAGTGCGGTGATTATTTTGCGTTTGGTTGAGCAGGGCTATTTGAAATTAGAAGACAAGCCGCAAGATCGTATCAGCACTTGGCCGATAGCAGCGGGATCACCCTTAGCAACAATGAATCTGGCGAATCTGCTCAGCTTCACTTCTGATCTGACTGAAGAGCCTTTGTGTATTAATGCGGGCTTTATGAATTTTGAGTCTTGCGTAAACACGATTGCGAATGCCAATGCCAGCAATCGAATGCAGCCGGGAACCGAGTTTTATTACGCGAGTACGCATTTGCAAGTTGCCGGATTAATGGCGATCAAAGCGCGCGGTGTCGCCTCTTGGCAAGAAGTTTTTAGCGAGTTTAAACAACAGACTGGCTTATTCAAAAGTGCGAGTTATGATTTACCTTCCTTGAACAATCCACGTCTCGCAGGTGGCATGCATTGGACAGGGGAAGAGTATCTAGACTTTCTCTCAGCGCTTAAAAAAGGACGCTTGCTGAACGCGACATCGATGGCACAATTTCTGACAGATCGTACCGCCAATGCCAAACTCGTTTACTCGCCAGCGACAGCTTTAGGTGAAGTCTGGCACTACGGTTTTGGCTCTTGGCATGAATGTCAAAGCAGCAGCTTCAATTGCACACCCGCAGCACGCATTTCCAGTCCCGGCGCATACGGCGCTTATCCTTACTGGGATAGAAACAAGTCCTATGTCGGCATACTCGCGCGTCAGGGCGATTTAGGGACATTCACCAAAGGCGTCGCGGTTGAGCGGGCGATACGACCTAAGGTTGAGGCTTGGTTGGCTTGTTCTGGATGATTTCGACTTATGTTAAGTGCTATTTTTTCATTTAAAAAAGAATTTACTTTGGTTAAGTTAAATTGACACTTCTTTTTGTTGTGAGGGGCACCTATTTTTAATGAGAAATGAAAGCAGGGTTGAAAATCAGCAATGACCCACAAGAGCTCCTATCAAAAATTCCTTGTTTCAGGTTAAAGTTTTCATTATCTGTTGTTTTTTTTACCTTCTAAAGAAAAGCGCGTTTTATTCTAAAAAATATGTTTTAATTCTTTCTGAAAAAACAAGTGGCTTTTTAAAGAATTAGAAATGAAATGTAATAATGATTGCACAGCACAGCCCAGCACAGCCCAGCACAGCACAACACAACACAGTACAACACAACACAGTACAACACAACACAGTACAACACCGCCAACTGTATCCACAGATAACAGTCCACTTTTTCGCACAGAAGTCACCGCCGCATTAGGTAGCAATTGGATGGGCGCTATTCGTCTGGCGCAACCAATCTCTGCTTGGCTGATTGCCAGTGTTGCACTTATCCTAGCTTTTGCCCTGATTGCCTTCTTGAGTTTGGGTAGTATGACGAAGAAGGCTCGAGTTACAGGTATTACCGTACCAACCGCAGGTAATATCAGTGTTGCTGCGCCTAATCCGGGCGTATTAACGCAAAGTCATATTAAAGAAGGCGACGTCGTACGGGCAGGGCAAGTCTTATTCACGCTGTCCACGCAAAGACAAAACAGTCAGGGTGAAATCACTGCCTTGATCGCTAATCAGCTACGCTCCAGACAAGATACTTTGACGACGGAACAGCGCTTGCGTGAAAGCGCAACACAAGAGAGGAAACTGGCTTTGCAGCAAAGGCTAGCCAATCTCCAGGTCGAATCAGAGCAAATCGATCAAGAAATTCAGCTTGCTAAGCGTCGCCTAAATTTATCACAGCAAAGTATCGATAAATTCCAAACGCTGCAAAATAGCGGTTATGTCTCGGCCGCTCAGACTCAGCAAAAAATCGAAGAAAATATCGATCTCTCTACACGGCTAAGTAGTCTACAGCGCAACAAGATGCAGTTGCAGGCGAATCAGGTCAATGTGCAAGCAGAAATGAACACGCTAGCAAATAGTCTCGCGACCGAGCTAGCGCAACTCAACCGAGCCAAAGCCGGCTTGCAACAAGAAATCGCCGAAAATAATAACCGCAATTCCAGTCAAATTGTGGCGCCTCAAGCAGGTATGGTCACCGCCATCACGAACCAAACCGGACAAAACATCAATGGCGGACAAGTGCTTGCCACGCTAATTCCTACTGTTGATACCAATGATTCAAAAGACCAGCAAGCATTAGAAGTGCATCTGTATGCGCCGAGCAAAACGGCAGGTTTTGTGAGTTCAGGCCAACAAGTTCTCATACGCTACAACGCCTACCCTTATCAAAAATTCGGCTTGCAAGTAGGCACCGTGATGGACGTCAGCAAAACGCCGTTTGCACCCAACGAATTACCGCAGCACCTCGCTAGTACGATCTTAAGTAACGCTCAGCAAAATATCTTGGGTTTTAACAGTAACGAAGCCTTGTACCGCATCAAAGTACAACTCAAGCAGCAAACCATCAACGCCTATGGACAAGCGCAAACCATCAAGCCAGGCATGACTTTAGAGGCCGACGTAGTACAGGATAGACGCAAGATTTGGGAATGGATAATTGAGCCAGTGCTGGCGGTAACAAAAACGACAGCGCTGTGAAATAAGTTGGATAAGGCAAGTAATTGAGGCCTATCAAGATTTGCAAGTGAGTGAGCACAAGCCCACTCACCGCAAAAAACCGTACACAGGTCACTACACCTTGTACGGAGGCAGGAAAACCCATCGGTATAGGATCGATGGGTTCAACGTAACCATGTATAGGAGTAACACAAAATGCGTTTAATTTCAAATGAAGAGTTGTTAATCGTCGCTGGTGGCTTTGGGGACGAAGACGGCGGTGATTGGGAAGATACCGATGAAGATAGTTTCGATAGCCCTGATGGGAGTGGCAAAAAAAAACCTGGAGGTGGCGGCGGATCTTCGGACACAGTTTGCACGGATAAAATAATTACGGTAACCAGTGAAAGGACAATAAAGACCGTTGAGTTTGGATGGTCCGGTGTGAAAATTGAGTATCAAGGTGGCGAAAGTAAAACGGAAACCATAACAGAATGCACAGGGCCGAAACCAAAAGATGGCAATGATAAAAAAAAGACAACCCCTGAATAATTTTACCTAGAAGTACCCGCCATGTGTTTTCCCATGGCGGTCATGAAGGCAAAGGCTATGTTTCAAATAAAAAATACGATGTTTTGTGCATTACTTTTCGCGTTTGGGTTCAGTGCGTCCGCTAGTGGGGTGCGGACTCATTTGTCTTCGGAAATAACATTCCATGTCCCATCGAGCAATTTGAGTATTACTGGGCAATATGACTGGAAACAGGGGGCTATTAAACAATGGACTGGCCCAGTTGTGTTATTTGTAAATGCAATGGTGTTGTCGAATAGGAATGGATGGGCGCTTCAATCACTGCAGACAGATGCTGCTGATCGTAAACCTTTGTTTGATTTAGCAGAATCTTTAGTTAAACGCGGGTTTATGGTGGTTAGGTTTGAGAACTTTGGTGTTTATCCAACATCAAAAAAATGTTATGAAAAAACGCATAAGAGAAAATTTAACTTTAATACCATACGACAGCATTGTGTCAACATTGAAGTGGCACAAATGCAAACATCAGAATCATTCACCGCGGGATTGCGAATTTTGATTGAGAAAATAGAAGCAGATATTCCTCTAGCAAAAGGCAAATTGATCTTAATGGGGTTTTCAGAAGGTCTGAGTCGTATTGTGAATGTTCTTGATCAATCTTCTATCTCTGCTTCCGCAGTAAT
Source organism: uncultured Undibacterium sp. (assembly GCA_963512475.1). GTDB lineage: Bacteria > Pseudomonadota > Gammaproteobacteria > Burkholderiales > Burkholderiaceae_D > Undibacterium. The sequence goes on along the minus strand of CAUPNA010000092.1, from coordinate 8,395 downwards.
TTCAATCGGCTCCCTTGTTGAACCTGCAAAAAACGCTACAAAATGGCAAGCGACTCTACGTGTTATTGATTTAATTTCCACATTTGATGAGAATAGCGATGGTTTTATTTCCAATGAAGAAATTGTGAAAAATTTCTTGGCAGGAAAAGCTCCATTTATTGGTCAATACAAGGGTTTGCTGAATCTAGAGGAGGGTGGATGGAGTAAAGAGGGGTTGCGGAAACTGAAAGAGAAACTTGATGCTGAATATGAGGAATTCTCTCTTGAAATTAAGAGCCTTCAACCAGCATTGCGATGGGTTCGATTTGATTCAAACACCAAAATTCCGTCTGTCACAAACGCCGTATTCCAATATCATTTTTTGGATGAAGTCGATCCCATAGATGTTCTAAGCCGTAGAAATATTCCCAGCCTATGGATTTGGGGGGAGCTTGATCAACAAATTAATGTAGAACATCAAATTCAATTATTAGAAAAATGCGATTGTTCGACTTTACTTTCTAAAGAGATTATCAAAGGAAGACATCATCTACTCTCAAAAAAAGTAGATCTTGACTGGTTTGAGCCTGGGTACGCTGTGGACATCGTAGAAATGATCACCAAATTCATTCCGAGAACAAGCAAATAGTTTATGACGTCAATGTTTAGCACTTCCTCTATCCTCCAAACCGAATCCTCAGAATGCGGCTTGGCCTGCCTCGCCATGATCGCTAGTCATTTCGGTTATCACACCGATTTAGCCGATTTACGTCGTCAATTTTCCATTAGCTTAAAAGGTGCAACGCTCGCGCAATTGATGCGCCATGCCTCGTCTATGCATTTTAATTCTCGTCCATTGCGTCTGGAGTTAGAAGAGCTTGGTGAGCTAGCCTTGCCTTGTATTTTGCATTGGAATTTGAATCACTTTGTTGTGCTGAAAAAAGTGAAAAAAAAATTGCGTGGGCGTATTACTTTGATCTTGCTCGATCCAGCTGTGGGTGAACGAAAAGTGACTTTAGAAGAAGCTTCACAGCACTTTACTGGAGTGGCCTTAGAGCTGAATCCGAATCCAGATTTTAAAGCGAAAGATGAACGCAAGCAGGTTAATCTGCGTGATTTGACTGGACCGATTATTGGTTTGCGTCGCGCGATTGTGCAAGTGATTGCCTTGGCATTTGCTTTGGAAGTCTTTGTAATAGTAGCGCCTTTGCTTAATCAGTTTGTGATCGATGATGTGATCGTCAGCGGTGATAGAGAGTTGTTGGTTGTGTTGGTCTTTGGCTTTGCTTTATTGATGGTGACGCAAACGGCGATTGGTTTGGCGCGTAGTTGGTTTTTGATGCGCTGGAGCATGGATGTGAGTATGCAATGGTCAGCGCGTGTGTTGGCGCATCTGGTGCGCCTCCCTGTCAGTTATTTTGAGAAGCGACATCTGGGTGATGTAGTCTCGCGCTTTGGTAGCATAGGTGCGATTCAAGGTACTTTAACCAGCATGTTTCTCGAAACGGCTTTAGACGGTTTAATGGTGATCATGGCACTCGGCATGATGGTGATGTATAGCGTGAAATTGACTCTCTTGGTGGTGGCTGCGGTGTTTATTTATGCGCTATTGCGCTGGGCGTTTTATCAACCGTTTCGCGAAGCATCTCAAGAACGTCTGGTGTTATCAGCAAAAGAAAGCAGTCACTTTTTAGAAACGATGCGCGCGATCACGCCTTTGAAATTGTTTGGTCGCGAGACCGAGCGCTTAGCCCGTTGGCAAAATCTGAAAATGGATGTACAGAATCGTGATATTAAGACGCAAAGAATGTCGATTCTATTTAGCGTAAGTAATACCTTTATCTTTGGCATACAAGGGCTATTATTGTTTTACATCGGTGCGGGTTTGGTGATGGAAAATGCATTGACCGTTGGGATGCTTATGGCGTTCTCTAGTTATGCGGGCACATTCACCGGGCGAATTTCTAATCTGATCGGTTTGTTCGTCAGCTACAAAATGTTGAGTATGCATAGCGAGCGCTTGGCGGATATCATTTTAGAAGAAGCGGAGAAAGATGCACCTGTCGAGACCGACGTGTCGAGAATACAAGCGAGTATCACGCTAAAGAATGTCAAATTTCGGTATGCCGATGGTGAACCTTGGGTGTTAAGCGGTGTGAATCTCACTATTCCTGCTGGACAGAGTATTGCTTTGGTTGGCCCTTCTGGCTGTGGCAAAACGACTTTGTGCAAAATCATTTTGGGTTTACTTAAACCTACCGAAGGTGAAGTCTTGATTGACCAAATTCCGATCACCCAATTAGGTTTAAATGTATATCGCCAGTTGGTTGGTACCGTGATGCAAGAAGATGTTTTATTGGCTGGCTCGATTAGCGATAACATCGCGTTTTTTGATAGTCACAGCAATCAAGGACAAGTCGAACAATGTGCGAAGGCCGCAGCAATTCATCAAGATATTGTCGCGATGCCGATGGGGTATCAAACCCTGGTTGGTGACATGGGAAGCAGTTTGTCGGGAGGGCAAAAGCAGCGGGTTTTATTGGCCAGAGCTTTGTATAAACAACCAAAAATTTTAGCGTTGGATGAAGCGACTAGCCATCTGGATATCGAAAACGAACAACGGGTTAATCAGGCGCTCTCTCAGTTGTCGCTAACGCGCATTATGGTCGCGCACCGACCAGAAACGATCAACGCTGCTGAGCGTGTCGTGATGCTGAAGGATGGGCTTGCAGTGGAAGTTCGTGCTGCAGCAAACTCTCTTGCGAACTGTCATATTGCGAAGGGCGAAGAGGAAGCTTTGGTGGCATGATTGATTGATCTCAGCGCGATGGCTATTCATCTGATTAAAATTCAGTTATTGTTATTAAATTTTGATTAACGATATTGGCGAGCAATATGGATAAAACACTTTTTTTAGCTGCGCAGACTTTGACGCTCTTTCTATTGTCAATGTCTTTGCTACCTTGGCTGCTTAAACGAGGCCATTGGGCTTTGTCAGTGATCCTACCCTTATGTGTCTTTTTGATTTTTGCACAATTCAATCCACATAATTTCGATTTTATTCAACGGCTTTGGCGTGGATTAGGAATCGGTTTCGCTTGTGTGACATGGGGTTTTTTGAACTTCTATCTATTGAGACGTACAACGAAAAACTCGTAGTCGTAAAGATTGGCATTACGTAAAGCTTTTGTGAATTAGTTTCTTGTGGGTGCTATTCAACTACTTTGTCGAATTTTGACGATCAAGAAATTCGTTAATCAGCTTGATAAATTGTTCTGGTGTCGTGGGCTTTTTTAACTGGCCGACTAAGTTGAGCGATTTGAGGTTGGCGACTAGGACGGCGCTATGCAGAACATTCGCAGATTGGCCTGAATTGATAATTAAGGGCGTTTTGCATTCACGTTTAGCCAATTGCCATAGGACGTCAAAACCGTCCATCGTGGGCATCACCAGATCGCAAATAATGAGATCAAGGGGCAAAGTCGCATCGTCAAGGTAGGGTAATGCGGCGCCGCCTTCTGCTGCACAGAATACGTCTTTCACACCGATTGAACGTAATAGAATACTGATGAATTCCAATTGCATTGGATCATCATCGATGACCAATACGCGGTTGATTGACGACGAACGAGCGGTAGGGAGCGACTGCGGCATAAATCACCTTTGTGTATGGATAGCCAATGTCAACTTAAGTCTAGCTTTTTAGTTCGATGAATCGTACTTCAATCCGTTAATACGAGCCTTTATCAACCTGAATTTAATGTCTTTTTTACCGCTGTGGATTGGTACACGATTTCTTTCGTTTTAGCGAAATCAAGCTCATCATATAAGGAAGCAAGCTGCCTGTGCTGGCAAATGAAGAAATGCCGGGCATTTGTGGTGAATGCTGTCTCGTTTCTGTAAAAAACTTGTCGGGGATATATCGCAACAGGTATTTTTTATGGTTTAGAAGGAGAAACGCTCCCGGTGTCGGTCAAGCACCTGACCATGTCGACTGGCGTTGGGTTTGCCATTGGATAGCGCGATGGCGCCATTCACCAATACCCAATGTATGCCAGTTGCCGCCTGTTTGGGTGACGCAAAAGTCGCCTGATCAGAGATGGTTGCCGGATCAAAAACGACTAAATCTGCCCAGCAATTGAGCGCAATCCGCCCGCGTTGTTTTAAACCAAAATGATCGGCCGAGAGTGTGGCCATGCGGCGTACTGCTTCAGCTAAGGTAAATAATTTTTTGTCGCGGCTGTAGTGGCCTAACACGCGAGGGAATGCGCCCCATAAGCGTGGATGCGGATGGCTGTCATGTGGTAAGCCGTCCGAACCTATCATCGTGTGTGGGTAGCTTAAGACCCGTTCTACATCGTCTTCGCGCATTTGAAAATAGACAGCGCCAGCAGGATGTAAGCGCCGCGCTGCTTCTTTTTGATCGACTTGCCATTCTGCTGCGATGTCTGCCAGATCACGTCCTTGCATTTCTGGATGTGGTTGTGAAAAACTAATCATGATCCGGATCACGCCATCGACATAATCAGGATCGAGTACGGTGGAGCCTGCGGTGTAAGGATAGGCGTCAAGTCCAACGGCCTGAGTTTTGCGGCGTTCGCTGACGTAGTCAAGGGTTTCTGTGGTGCGCCCCCAGTTTGCGGGACCTGCGCATTTGTGATGCGATAGGATGACGGGTAACTGTGCTTCCTTGCCTGCATCGCAAGCTTCGGCTAAGGCATCTAGCACACCGTTATATTCATCGCGAATATGCGAGGTATACACGCCACCCGCTGCTGCACTGATTTTGGCTAAGGCGATGACTTCGGCATTGTCTGCTGCTTTGCTGGTTTGATAAAACAAGCCTGAGCTGAAACCCAAAGCGCCAGCGTGCATGCCTTCAGCTAACAGGTCTTGCATGACTTTGATTTCGTCAGCCGTCGCAACCCGATTTAAATCGGCGACAGCATTCACGCGCAGAGTTGAATGGCCGATTAGCATACCGACATTCACCGCTGGCTGCGCTTGTTTTACCGCTTTGGCATAATCTTGGACGCTGGCATAACGGTAGTCTTTTTGCGTGCCAATCAAGCTAAGTGGTGCAGGCGGTGTTTTATCTGCCAACCACGGCGATAGGCTGATGCCGCAATTGCCAGTGATGACGGTGGTCACGCCTTGCGTCAGTTTTGGAAGCATCGCTGGCGCATCCAAAACTTCTCTGTCGTCGTGGGTGTGGACGTCGATAAAGCCCGGTGCAAGCGCTAGACCAGTGGCATCGAGAATTTCATAACCATGCAAACTCAGCGCTGGTGCGATCGCGACTATTTTTTGATCGGCGATCGCGATGTCGGCGCGATAAGGTGCGGTGCCGCTCCCGTCGATGACGTCGGCGTTGCGGATGATGATGTCGTAGGTCGGCTTAGTCATGGCTTTTGTAGCGCGGATGTAAGCCGCGCTGTAGTTATTAAAGTTCGGCGGCGCGGGTTTCACCCGCCTTACAGTTTAGAAAAAAGTATTGATGGCGGATTGCACTTGATAGCCTTCATCGACTACCAAAATCACAGGCCATTTATCAAAGGTTGTACACGGATGTGAAATACCACACGCAATCAAATCACCCACTTGCAAGGTTTCGCAGATCGCACTGTCTTTCGGTAAGCGCAAATAGGCGTGCTGGTCGTTCATTTTTTCTATCTTGCAGCCTGTGGGTAAATCTAGTGGTGCAGATGTGCTGCTAGGTCGGTGTGTTCGTATTGGGAAGGGTAGATCGATGTCGTACGAGGCATCGCGTTTGCCCATGGTTAGGATCGCCAGATCTGGCTCAGGGCGCGATTGCACCATGCTCCATACTTCTAAGGCAGGGCGTAGATTGTCGACTTCGACCACGCGCTCACGTGACTGCATTTCGTGCAATAAGTGATTGTAGAAACCATGGTCATGGGTCACATAGCAGCCACTTCGTAGGATCGCAGTGACGGGGCGCGAGAGTTGCAAAGTGTGCTCAAAACCACGTCCAACCAGATCGAAATAGGCTGAGCCGCCTGCGGACAATAAAATGTTTTCGCTACCAAATAAACCTTCTGCGTCAGCTTGCTGCGTGAGCGTGATTAAGTCATTGATAAAGGCTTTGACGGCGACCAAATCTTGATCTCTGTGCTTGCCGACTAACAGACCTTCGTAACCCTCTATACCTGCCAGTTGTAGATAAGGGCTTTGATGTATCGCTCGTGCTACTGCTAATGCATCATCTTGGCTACGGCAGCCAGCGCGACCACCCGCGAATCCCAATTCGACTAGCAGGGGAAGTGGTCGATTTAAACCTGCCGCCTGCACTTGTTCTGCCATGCGGTTGACCCCTTCAAGTGAGTCGGTGAGCGCGAAAAATTCAAAATGCGGATCCGTTTTCATCAATGCCAGCACAGCTTGTGTATCACTGCGGCTGATCAACTGATTCGCGAGTAGTACGCGTTGTACGCCGAAGCGATGAGCGATCAAAGTTTGGTTCACGGTAGCTAGGGTGATTCCCCACGCACCGTTTTCTAATTGCATGTCAAATAGCTGCGGTGACATCGTGGTCTTACCATGAGGAGCGAGCACGACGTTCATGGTGTCACAGAATTTTTTCATCCAATGCAGATTGTGTTGCAAGGCGGATTGTTTTAGTACAGCGACTGGGAAGCTGGTGTCTGCGTTCAGCACGTTCCATTGTTGTTGGGCGATGTCTTTTTGTTGCAAAGGCTGGCTTAACGCCAGACCTTTGGTGCCGGGTAACAGAGTTTGCTGAGCTAGTGTGCTGAGATTTAACATGATGCTTGAATAAAAAATGAGGGAGATTATTTCCAACTACTAATTTTGTGCCCTTTGAGCGCATAGAACAAGATCATCGCATAGCAAGGCAACATGACCCAGTAAGCGCTTTGCGCACCACTGGTATCCGAGAAGTGACCGTAAGCCATAGGCAAGATCGCGCCACCTGCAATACCCATGATCAGCAATGCCGAACCAGCAGCGGTGTATTTGCCCAAGCCTTCGAGAGCGAGAGGCCAGACCGCTGGCCAGACTAGTGCATTCGCGAAACCTAACATGGCGAGAAACATGACGGAATTGGGTACGACTGGAACACCAGCCCAACCGACTAAGGCTTGCGCGATGCTGTTGTCAGTAGATGAGCTATTCATGACACCAAGGGAAAAAAATAGACCGCATGCCGCAGACAAAATTAATGCATTTTTTTGCGATAAGAACTTAGGAATGGCTACCGCGCCCAACAAATAACCTAGAACCATAAAGCCCATTGTGTAAGAGGTTAACTTCAAGAAGTGTTGTACACCCAGATGTTGTCCATACAGACCGATGGTATCGCCAGCAATCACTTCTACACCAACATAAGCAAATAGTGTGAGTGCGCCTAACACCAATTGCGGAAATTGCAGAACACCAAAACGGGTAGTACTACTTTGATCTTCGTCTTTTAAATCCAAGTCAGGCAAAGAAGAAAAATGGATGATCGCCATAAAGACGACTAAACCAATCGCCATCACGATATAAGGCGTCACTAAGCGAGAAGCCAAGTCGGCGCGCAAAGTGTCACGTGCGACTTGATCCATGGCCGCTAATGCGGCGGTAGACGTTGAAGATTGATCGATGCCCGACAAGATCAAAGCCGTGAAGACCATAGGCACCACGATGCCAGCGCCCTTGTTGAATAAACCCATAATACTGATACGCATCGCAGCACTTTCGCGTGAGCCTATGCAAACGATGTAAGGATTGATCGCGGTTTGCATTAAGGTCATACCGGTCGCGAGCGTGAATAGTGCGAGTAAAAATAGACCGTAGTAACTGGTTTTTGCAGCAGGAATGAACATCAATGCACCGACGGCCATAACGCCGAGGCTGGCGGTCATGCCGTTCTTGTAGCCAATTCGACTGAGTATGGCCGCTGATGGTAATGCCATCACGGTATAGGCGATGTAGAAAGCGAAGGTGACCCAGAGTGCTTGGAAGTCATTCAGGTTACAGACGATTTTGAGGAAAGGTATGAGCGAGCCGTTGAGCCAGGTGACGAAGCCTAGAATGAAGAAGAGTAGGGCGATGAAGAACATGGCGACTACGACTTGTTTTTTTGATTGTGATGATGGTGCGTTGTTTGTCATGGTTTTTCCGTTTTTTTGTTGATTGCTCTCGGTGAGTTGAGAGTGTCTCTTTTGGTTTGTTTGTTACGATAAGTCCCGTTCTATTTTTCGCTTCAGGTTTAGTTGTTCTATTTTGATTTTCTTGGTTGCTGATCGTTCATAGGTCGGGTGTGGCCCGACAGCCAATTACCTTTTTTGCTTCGCCAAAAAAGGTAATCCAAAAAAGGCGACCGTAGACTCGCCCTGCGGGTGCTTACGCTACGCTTCAGCATAATTTGTGCATCACAAAAAATGGGAAAGTG
>CAUPNA010000091.1:0-17764 GCA_963512475.1 uncultured Undibacterium sp. | reverse complement strand
TCAAGTATTGGATGATCCTGATATGCCAATCGGTCAGGTCGCCAGAATTATCAGTACCGAGCCGGTTTTGTCGGCGCAGGTATTGATGCTGTCGAACACACCGATGTTTAATCGTAGCTCGAAGAAGATTGATGAATTAAAATTGGCGGTGAGCTTGTTGGGCTTTGGTGTGGTGCGCAATGTTGCCATCTCGGTTGGGATGAAGCAGCTAAAAGATCAGAAGGAAAATACGGTAAAGACGGAACAAATGGAAGGTTTGTGGACTCGCAGTATGCGGGTGGCTGCCTTATCTTTTGTGATCGCAAAAAATCGAACAAAACTAAGTCCAGATAAAGCGATGGTGGCGGGTTTGCTGCATGATATCGGTAAATTTTATATCTTGAGCCGGGCTAGTCAGTACCAAGGATTGTTTAGTTCTGAAGAGGCATTATGGGACTTGGTAGACCAATGGCATACCGACATTGGCGCAGCGATCTTGGAAAGCTGGGAGGTTTCAGATGATATTCGTGCCGCAGTTATGGATAGAAAACGTAGTGATTTACCTGAGCATAGCCGACCAACTCTGACTGATGTGGTTGCCGCTGCAGATTTTTTAGACGTGAGTTTTGTTAAACAGTCCTTAGATGACTTAGATGAGTTTCCAGTGTCATTGAAAAATTTGGGATTGGATAAGAGTGAAACTGAAATTCTGATGAGTGAAACTCGTCAAGAGATCGCACAGATTTTGAGGGTTATTGCTTGAGTTTAGTAGCGACGGTTTTTTTTGCGTGTCGCGAGTCATGTCGCTAAAGCTGTTGAGTGCGACATGGAAAAACCTTGGATGTTTTAAGGTTATTGTTAATTGAGCTGAACTTAGTTTGATTTGTAGGCTCTTAGTTACGGTCTAATTTTTGCGACGTCATCCTATTGCTAGGTGCGCATTGGACATGACGTCTTCCCCTTGTATTGTTTTTCCCTTGATTGGAGCACGTATGAAAAAACTCTTATTGGCATTGATGATCGCCTCTGGTATTACTCAAACTGCGATGGCTGATGATGCTTTAAAAGCGGCTGTTGCGAGTACACAGCGCACACCTGCAAATGTTGCGCGTGATGACGCTCGTCACCCTCTGGCGACTTTGAAGATATTTGGGATTAAACCAACGATGACCGTGGTTGAGTTGGCACCAGGTGGTGGTTGGTATACGGAAATTTTGGGACCGTATTTACGTAATCAAGGTAAATTAGTGTTGGCAGGTGCTGGTAAAAATTTGAAAGACAAAATGACGGCAACGCCGGCGATGTATGACAAAGTCGCGATTGGTGAGTTTGATGTTGCTAAGAAAATTGATTATGCACCGAAAAATTCAGTTGACATGGTGCTGACTTTCCGAAATGTCCATAATTGGATAGGCGTTAGTCCTGTGGCGGCGAAACAAGTATTTCAGAGCGCTTTTGATGCACTCAAACCAGGTGGTGTTTTTGGTGTAGTAGAACATCGTTTGCCTACTTCGATGAAGCAGGATGAGAAAGCCAGCACGGGTTATGTACACGAGGCGTTTGTGGTGCAACTGGCTGAGAGTGTAGGCTTTAAGTTGGTCGGTAGTTCGGAAGTCAATGCGAATCCAAAAGACAAAGCAGATCATGAAAAAGGTGTGTGGGCATTGCCTCCCGTTTTGGCGAATAAAGATAAAGATAGAGAAAAATATCTGGCGATTGGCGAGAGTGATCGCATGACCTTGAAATTCGTCAAACCTTGAGACATGACTAAGTTTTGATGCTAGCCATAGAGCCCAATGAGTTTAGTGATTCATTGGGCTTTATTTATTTTTGTAAAGATTGGTCACAATGAAGTTCTATTCCATTTCGTTCAGTAGCGTTTTTTTGCTATCGCTAGTTTGCATATCCATGCAAGCTTCAGTACATGCGCAAACCATGTATCGTTGTGGTAGCAATTATCAAGACAAACCTTGTGCTAATGGTCAGACAGGGAAAGTGATAGGAACGCAGAGAGCGACGCCAACCGAAGCGGAAACCAAAAATACCGTAGATAGTGTCTGCGCTAAACGCAGTGAAGATGCCAAGAAAATCATCTGGATGCGGCAAGGTGGTGCGGCGAAAGAAGATGTATTGGCTAAGGCAGAAAGTGCAGCGCAGCAGCGTTTAGTTGACGAAGTTTATGCAACACGTGGTGACACGCCGCAAATTCGTGCTTCGATTGAAAAACGCTGCATGGAGTCACGAACCCTTCAACGTAGCCCTGAATCCATGTCAGACGCGGAGCTCTTAAGCGCTGCCAAGGCTTTGGAAAAACGTATCAATAATGCGGAAAAAGCAGAAGCAAGTCGAGTTGTTCCAGCTGAACAGGATGCGCCAGCACCTAAGCGTAAATTGCCCTGCCAAAACATCAAAATGCAATTGGAGATCGTGAACAATACGATAAGGGCAGGTGCCGATGTACAAACTTTGCAGCAGTTGAATCAGCAAAAGCGAGATTTGGAAAAAGACTGGACGGCAGGTAGTTGTCGATAGCCGACAGGATGGCAGTTAGGATGTTAATTTCAGTGACGCTTAAGCGGAAATTATTGTAAAAAGTATCGTAAAAACAGACCACAATGAAGATTAAGAAAAAGGTGTGACAAATGAGTAAATATACGTTGAATGTGAATGGACAGACTAAGTCTGTCGATCTGGTGCCCGATACACCATTGCTATGGGCGCTACGTGACTCTTTGGATTTGGTCGGCACCAAATATGGTTGCGGTGTCGGTCAATGTGGTGCGTGCATGGTGCAGATTAATGGTGTACCGACCCGCTCGTGTATGACGCCAGTATCGAGTGTCGGTCGCCAAAAAGTGACGACCATTGAGGGCGTCGATCCTAAAGCCGCGCATCCCTTGCAGCAGGCATGGCAAGAGCTGGACGTGCCGCAATGCGGCTATTGTCAGGCAGGGCAGGTAATGAGTGCCGCTGCCCTGTTAAAAGATAATCCAAATCCTAGTGATGCAGATATTGATGCCGCGATGGGCGGTAATTTATGTCGCTGCGCAACTTACATGCGCATTCGTGCAGGCATACACCGTGCTGCTGAAATCGCCCGTGCTCAGAAAGGTAAAAAATGAAAACGACCGATTTGTCATTAGAAAAACCATCGCGCCGCGAATTCCTACAACACAGTACTGCAGGTGGTAGCGCATTAGTCTTGGGGAGCTTTTGGAGCGACCTCGCGAATGCGGAGCAACAGGTAACTAAGCCTACCGAGGGCGCTGCTTTCACGCCTAGTGCATTGATCAAAATCAGTAGTGATGGCACAGTCACCTTGATTTCTAAACAGCCAGAAATCGGCCAAGGCATTAAAACTTCTTTGCCTATGGTGATCGCAGAAGAGTTGGAAGTGAACTGGAAAGACGTGAAGATCGTGCAGGGCGATTTGAACCCCGCGTATGGCAGCCAATTCGCTGGTGGTTCCTTGTCGACACCACTTAATTATGAAGAGTTTTTAAAATTAGGTGCATTAGCGCGCACGATGTTAATCGACGCTGCCGCACAGACTTGGAATGTGCCTGTCGCTGAATGTCACGCTGAGAAGAGTAAAGTCATTCACAAAGCCAGCAAGCGTCAATTAAGCTACGCGAGCTTGGTGGCAAAAGCCGCCAGCTTGCCGGTGCCGGATGTAAAAACCGTTAAATTGAAAGATCCATCTCAATACAAATTAATAGGTACTCGTATTGGCGGTGTTGATAATGCGGCGCTGATGACAGGTAAACCATTGTTCGGTATTGACGTCAAAGTGCCAGGCATGCTGTATGCGGTGTACGAGAAATGTCCTGCTTTTGGCGGTAAAGTCATTAGTGCCAATTTGGATGCAATCAAAGCGATGCCAGGCATACGCGATGCATTTATCATTGAAGGCACTGAAAACCTGAATGGTTTAATGCCCGGCGTTGCGATTATCGCAGAGTCGACTTGGGCCAGTTTTAGTGCGCGTAAGCAGTTAAAAATCGTGTGGGATGAAGGTCAGGTCGTCAACGAGAGTTGGGATGACTTCTCCGCAAAAGCGCAGGCTTTATCCAAGCAGACTGGTGCCATCGGATTGCGTAAAGATGGTGACGTCAACGCCGCTCTGTCCAAAGCTGCTAAGATCGTGGAGGCGCATTACAGTTATCCGTTTATTTCTCACGCTAGTATAGAACCACAAAATTGTACGGCCTGGTACAAGCCGGAAGATGGTAGTTTAGAGCTATGGGTGCCAACGCAAAATCCAGCGGCAGGGCAGGCTATTGTCACCAATATTCTGAAAATACCCAAAGAGAAAATCACCTTGCATATGATGCGCAGTGGTGGTGGTTTTGGTCGTCGTTTGAGTGCAGATTATGTAATCGAAGCTGCCGCAATTGCGATGAAAGTTAAAGCGCCCGTCAAGCTGACTTGGTCACGTGAAGATGATATGCGTCATGATCATTATCGTGCTGGTGGTTTTCATTTCTTGCGGGGTGGTGTCGATGCAAAAGGCAAACTGACAGCCTGGCACAATCATTTTGTCACCTTTGCTAACCGTGTGATGCGCGATGGTAAGAGCATATTACAACCGGGTAGTGGTGCTAGTTTATCGGGTGAAGAATTTCCTGGCCGTTGGGTAGAAAATTGTTTGCTGGAACAAACGCCTATGGAATGCGGTATCCCTATGGGGCCGTGGCGTGCACCGGGCAGCAATGTGTTTGCTTGGGTCTTTCACAGCTTTATCGACGAACTGGCACACGCTGGAAATCGTGATCCATTAGAGTTCCGACTGGAAATCCTGGGCGACAAAGACATGATGCAGGGTACAGGTGAGCGTGGACAGCCGTATAACGTCGCGCGCATGCGTAAGGTATTGAAAGAAGTCGCCGAGAAGTCTGGTTGGGGCAAACGAAAGTTTCCTCGTGGTCAGGGACAAGGGATCGCTTTCCATTTTAGCCATCGCGGTTATATTGCCGAAGTGGCTGAAGTCACGGTATCAAAAGACGGCCAGTTGAAGGTGGATCGCGTAGTCGTTGTGACAGATATAGGATCGCAAATTGTCAATCTGAGCGGTGCTGAAAATCAGGTACAGGGTTCCGTGATTGATGGCATCAGTACGCTCATGTTTCCAGAGTTAGATATCCAACGTGGTCGCGTGGTACAGAGCAATTTCAATGAATATGGTTTGTTACGCATGCCCGATTCCCCGACCAAGATCGATGTGCATTTCTTGAAGAGTGATTATCCGGTCACGGGTTTGGGCGAGCCAGCATTTCCACCTTTAGCGCCAGCAGTTTGTAATGCAATTTTCGCGGCGACGGGTAAGCGTGTGCGGCAATTGCCATTGTCTCGCAATGATTTGCGCTGGTCATGACAGAGTTTTGAACTAGCGTTTGATCAGCAACTTAAAGTAGCAGGGCATGTAAATTGCTTAACAAGTGCTAACGAAAAGACCCGCCAAATTCTCATTGAATTTGGCGGGTCTTTTTCATGCTTTTCTAGAAAGGACTTACCGACTTTTATTGACGCACACGTTTCTTAGCACCTGTTGCTTTGCTGCTTTTCGCCTTGTAACCGGGTTGTCCTGCGACACCCGGGAAGCCCGGTTTACTTGCTAACTTAGTTGGCAAGCCGACTACCGCCGATTTTTTTGTCGTGCTGTCGTCTTTGATCGCAGTTGTTGCCGCTGCGTCGGTGGTTTCTGTTTTTTTTACTTGTCTGACCTTGCTTGGTAGTTTTGTCGGAATCATTGTATCCGCTTCAGTTTTTGTGTCTACTTCTACAGCTTGAGTTTGCTTTGTTGGCGTTCTGACGCGCTTAGGCTTTGCTACAGGCGCTGGTGTTGCTGGTTCAATTGACGCGATCACTGCCGCAGATTGCAAAGACTTTGCTTCTGGCTTTGCACTAGTCTTAGCTTTAGTTTTGCTTGCTACGACTGTTGCAATATTGGTGTCTACTTCTTGTTTGACACTGCGTTTTATGGGTACTGTTTTTGCACGAACTAAAGTTGCTGTCGCTACTTTTTTTGTTATTTCAGTTATTGGCTTAGTTTCTGCCTTGGTTGCCTGTTTAGTTGTGAGTGTAGTCGCCAGCCTCGGTGTTTTGTTCACTTCCGTTGAATTCGGCGCAGGCGTAATATCAATGATGCTTTCCTTTATCATAGGCGATAAAGTCTGTTCTAAGGCAAACATTTTTTCCTGAATTTGTCGAGTCAAAGCGTGCGTGGCATGCCAGTAATGCTGAGTCTGTTCTGCGCTGGCATGTAATTGCGCCGAGAACAGCATAAAAAATTCTTGCGGATCTTTGACTTGCCACAGCGTGCTGTAGAACTGTGCCCAACTTTCGCATGCAAGTTGTACAGTCTGCGCTTGCAATTCGGCGCTACGGTCAAATTCTTCGCTGATGGATTGACTAAGTCCACTACAAGCTGCGAATTGCTGCTCAATAGTCTGTGGATGAGTGCTAAACAACTGATTTGCTGCGAAAATCATGGTTTCCTCCATCATCAATAAGAACGAAATAAGTATCAGGCAAGTATCAAATAAATATAGAACAAGTTTTAGTGTGGCATTTGAGCTAGATCTAAAACAGATGACATTTGGCTTACGAAGCAACTACCGTGACTTAGTCAAAAAATAATTTGTCCGTATATGTGGCATCGCAATATCGCGAATTGTAAGCCGAGAATTAGGAAAATAGCGAGATATAGTGATTAATTTTGCTGCTCTGCGTCAGGAATCTTTGAAAAGAGTCAGTTGATTCTGCTTTTTGCCACCTTGGTCGCCTCACCTAGCAGTAAATCAACGTAAAATTTGGTTTTATCTTTCCTTCAGGTGTTTCCTATGCTCGATACGCATCCAGATTTACATCACTTGCGTCAGCAATTGCGCTCCTTTGTTGCTGAGCGAGAGTGGCAACAATTTCATACACCCAAGAATCTCGCCAGTGCTTTAGCGGTTGAGGCGGCGGAATTGTTAGAGCCTTTTCAATGGTTAAAGAATGGCGAACTTGCAGAGTTGAGCGATAGCACACAAACAGCAATAAGACATGAAATGGCCGATGTCTTGAATTATCTGGTGATGTTGGCGGATCGTTTGAATGTCGATTTGATTGCAGCAGCAGAAGAAAAAATTATCTTAAATGCGCAAAAATACCCGGTCGATCAAGCCCGTGGCAGTATTAAAAAATATACTGAGTTAAAAAAAAGTGCAGATAAGCGATCTAGCCGACAGCACAAAAAGTGACATATAAAGCATCAATAGAAAAATATAGGACGCCTCACAAAATGATACAACTGATCAGCCAAAATACTTTGCAGGACTTATCCGCTCAAGCGAAAACCAGTCCGCGCCTGCGTAAGAATTTGAATTTTCACGCGAATAACGAAGCCCAATGTCATCGTCTGTTGAATGCTTTAGAACCAGGTACTTATGTCCAACCACATTGCCACTTTGCGCCAGAAAAAGAAGAGAGTTTAGTGGTATTGGCAGGCTGCATAGGATTACTGATCTTTGATGCGAGCGGTGTTGTCGTGCAAAAAGTTCGTCTCTCACCAGCCACTGAAAACTTTGGCGTAACAATACCAGCCGGTGTGTTTCACAGCATGGTGGCATTGCAAGCGGGTTCCGTATTTTTTGAAGCGAAAGCGGGTCCCTATGTTGCGATCAGCGATGCAGAAAAAGGAAGTTGGGCTCCAGCAGAAGGTGACGATGCTTGTGCCGAGTATTTGAATTTCATGCAGCAGCAATTCAATTGATAGACTTCAAGCAACAAGGGCAATGATATGAGTGTGAGGTGATTCGATGGAAGAAATTTGAATATGCATTCAGAGCTATGTTGCGAGTCGTGTACGCTCTAGGAAAGCACGATGAGGGTATTCTTCCTTTGTAATAGGAAAACCCTGATCGCTAAGCCACATACAAGCTTCGCCTAATTCGGAAAAATAGGCGACGTGCGGATCGGCAATTGAATCGGTTTGTTGTTGATGTATTTTTTGCTTTAGATTATTCGGAACCACGACCGCCAGACAAGCGCAATTATTTTCAAATGCCCACACACGCATACCGCGTATCATTTGTAAGCTACTGGCACCAGACATTTCCCAGTTCTCTGCATTGGTCAGCCCAGCCCATAGAGCATGTATGGGCGCTTTTTCCTGGGTTTCTTTAAATACAGCTAAAGTCCCCTCGTCATTGAAGATTCCAGCGGTGCTGCGCACCAGAATTTGGCGTATGACTGTAATTTCCCAATCGCCGTGAATTTCCATGTTTTTGCGTAGTAAAAATGATGATAAAGATAGGCTTCTTTGTGTACATTTTACTCGGTATATTACCCCGCAGTGTTGTAAGCATTGCTGAAATTCTGCGTAGTTTCCTAACGCACAGACGCTTAGAAAAATGCGCCAAGACTTGTTTTTGGCTACCAATTTCTTCTAAGGTACTGGCAAACAATACTCCATAGTGTATTTAAAAATACTTGCTCAAAGCTTTTTGTTCGACGTCATTTCGTCCGATAGTCTTCGCTCCATGTTGTACCGACCAGCCTTAATTAGCTGAGGTTCAAATACAAGACGCATGTTGGACTTGACCGCTGCGTCGCGTTCTTTAGACGTTTTCAAATTTCAAGAATTTTATTTTATTGAGGTCATTATGTTGAAGAAAAATTTGTTGGTATCTATTTTAGCAGTCGCCGGTTTGATGATAGGCGCAAGCGCATCTGCACAAGTGTATGTGGGTGCAACAGCAGGCCAGTCAAAATGGAATGATGAATGCAAAGGTACGACGAAATGCGATACTACCTCTACTGGTTATAAAGTATTTGGTGGCTATAACATCGATAAGAATTTTGCAGTAGAAGCGAGTTATTTCTCCTTAGGTAAAATTTCTGCAGCGGCTAATGTTGGACAAATCAATGCCAAAGCGGAAGTCAAAGGATCTGGTTTTGAAATCGCTGGTGTTGCTAAACACAATTTCACAGAAGAATTTGGTGGATTTGCGAAGTTAGGTTTGGCACGTGTTAAAGCGGATGCTAATTCAGTCGTTCCAGGCTTAGCAAGCTTCTCACAAGACACAACATCGACTCAGCCAGTATTGGGTTTGGGTGTGACTTACAAAATATCTAAAGATATCGCATTGCGCGGTGAATTTGAGACACGTCGTGCCAAATTAGGTAATGAGAAAGAAACAGTCAACAACTTCTCAGTCGGTGTGCAGTATAGTTTCTGATAGCTCTTTATTGAGTTAAGTTTTCTCAAATAGGTCTTACCGGTTAGACACGCAATCTAGTGCGCTAGATTGCGTGTCTTTTTTTATGCCCTTACTTATGCGAATTAAAGCAAATTCAATTGCACATCAATGTTGCCACGTGTCGCATTGGAATAAGGGCAAACTTCATGTGCCTTTACGACCAGAGCTTCGGCGGCGCTGCGTTCAATTCCTGGCAAAGCAATATTCAAAGTAACTTGTAAGCCAAATCCGCCTTTGCCATTGGGACCTATTCCAACCTCGCCCGTGATGCTGGTGTCTGTAGGCAAGCTTTGTTTAGCAGCTGCCGCGACAAATTTCAATGCACCGATAAAGCAAGCAGAATAACCGGCAGCGAATAACTGTTCCGGATTACTGCCTTCACCACCTGGCCCACCCAACTCTTTTGGTGTGCTAAGACTAACGCTCAAACGTTGATCGTCAGAGACGGCGCGTCCATCGCGACCGCCAGTTGCTGTGGCGCGTGCTGTGTAAAGTACTTGCATAATAAACTCCTTGATATTGATATTGATGATGAATGATGAAAATGAATCCTGATAGGGATCGCTGCTTTAGCTTGAAGCTTGCATAAAGTCCAAAAGCAATTGCTTCTTTATTCGTGTTTGCAGCTTGGATAGAATGATATCGTGCAATTAAATTGTGTGCAATCTAATTTATGGAAATTAATTCTATTAGCTTGATAGAATTTCTTTATACGGTGGTGGAGAATATGTAGCGTGCGCCAAGTGCACCACTTGAAGAACCAGCTGTAATGATAGGGAAGGTAATGCACGCAGCACGAATACCCTATGTCGTTTATCTAAGTCTCAACAAGCCGTTTGAAGTACTCACTTGCAGCACCTCAACAGGAAAGTTTATTCCGCTAAATGCCGATTCAATTCATCGCGTAGTTGCTGTAACTCAATACGAAGTTGGCCTAAATTGTTGGTGCTTAAGCCGCTAGCACAGAGGATTTGCGCGGGTATTGCTTCTGCTGTTTTGCGTAGCGCTTGTCCGCTGGCGGTCAGGGTGATTCTGACCTGACGTTCATCTTCGCTGTCTCTTTCCCGTTTTAGGAGCGACGCGCTTTCCAGACGTTTTAAGAGTGGTGTCAGTGTCCCTGAGTCGAGGAACAATAACTCACCAATTTCTTTGACGAGCAGATTGTCCTGCTTCCAAAGAACTAACATGACTAAATATTGGGGGTAAGTCAGACCGAGCTGATCCAACAGTGGTTTGTAAGTTTTTGTCATTGCTAATGACGTTGAGTACAGCGCAAAACAAAATTGGTTTTCTAGCGCTAGGTAATCTGGTGTGGGGGATTTTCTTGATTTCATGTTGAGCGTCGCCATTAGTTCTCGCATTATCAGACTTCTGTGGTGCTTAATCAATCTTTGCTGAAAAAACCCGGGGAGTCTGACGTTAAACACGTGAAATGTCGAAGGGCGCAAATTTCTATTCAAATGTTTATATATAGGGAAAAACCTAATGTCACGAATTAGTTCATCGTCTGGCGCATGTGTGTGTTGTCGTTTTGGGCGTAGACAGGTTCGACGAGCTTTCGTAAAAGAGAGGTGATTGCGCATCGATGGTCAACCATATCTGCGCCAGTGTCGTTAAAAACATTATCTTATATAACTGGAGCAAAGCAACATGACAAGTACGCAAACCAAAAAGTCACTACATCCTTTGATCGCAATTGCAGCGAGCTCTGTCATCGTGGCAAGTCTCGTTGGCGTCGCTGCGATGACGGGTATGCTCCCTAATTCAAATGGCGAACCAAAATCAGATTCGCTAAAAGCACCTGTGGCACTTGCTGAACACAGCAGTTCGGCAAAAGCAAACGGGAAAGAGCTCGCAAAAAATTCTACGTCAAAAAACACTGAACGCACTAGTGCACGTGATAGCGATAAAGAAAAATCAAAGACGTCCAAGAATGCCGAAAAAGCGATTTGCCAACAATGTGGCGTCGTGACTTCAGTTCGTAGCTACGAGCAAAAAGCAGAGCAAGGTAGTGGCGTCGGTGCCGTAACGGGTGCCGTTTTAGGTGGCTTGATTGGTAACCAAGTGGGTGGCGGTAATGGCAGAAAAATTGCGACTGTCGCTGCTGCAGTAGGTGGTGGTTATGCAGGTAATGAAATTGAAAAAAGCCGCAATACGCATACCGTCTATGAAGTGTTTGTGAAAATGGAAAACGGTGAAACCCGCACCTTTAAACCTAGCACTAAGCCAGAATGGCGTTCAGGTGATCGTGTGCGATTGACGGAGGGGCGTTTGGTCAGCAATGACTAGGTTGGAATTAAGCCCACAAACAACTCGATACAAATATGAAACATGAAACACCGACTTGATATTCGAGTCGGTGTTTTTTCATTTAGTCTCAGCGTTCGACAAGGTCAGTATGCTATGCGCCACCAGATCCAAAGCAGGTCGTGCATTCCCTTGCTTATCAGTCCAGACCTTAGGTGTTAATGCGCCCGATAGGCTCAAGCTCGCGCCATCTTCTAAACTCAGTAAAGTCTCACGCACGGCATCGTTAAAAGCGATCACATTACAAATGATGCCATCACCGTCATCAGTCATTGCCTTGACTTTGCATGTCACATAGCTAGAGCCAGCGTGGCCAGTTCTCTGTTCTGCGATGCCATACAGGCGTCCTGCGATTAGTGCATCTATCATCTTGAATACTCAGTAAAAATGGATCGAGACGCATTATAAAGCTTGTCGCGCAGGCATGCGCTAAGCTTTTGAGCTCAAACAAAGTTTGAATAACTTGACGCTGCACCATCGATGGTAGGTCTTGTGCTTTATTAGGTACGCTGTCGCACGGTCGCTCGCATGTTGACCGCCTATATTTAGCCTTGAAGGTATCGTCAATAAAATTTGAACATATCGTTTCACTGAAAGGACTAAAGTCATGACTTATCTTCATACCAAAGACGGTGCACAACTTTTTGTAAAAGATTGGGGGACGGGTCAACCCGTTATTTTGATTCACGATTGGCCGCTGTCATCCGATAGCTGGGATGCGCAAGCGATGGCGATCGCTGATGCTGGATACCGAGCCATTGCCTATGATCGGCGTGGTTTTGGACGCTCATCGCAAACTTGGAATGGCTACGATTACGATACTTTGAGTGATGATCTGGCTGCTGTGATTGAATACACAGAAGCTCAGAACGCTATCATCATTGGCTTCTCTATGGGGGGAGGTGAGGTCGCTCGTTACATGTCACGCCATGCCGGCAAGTCAGTAGCAAAGGCTGCACTGGTCTCTTCTATTGTTCCCTTTCGCTTAAAAACTGCTGACAATCCTAGCGGCACCGAGCAAGCTACCTTTGATGAGACTGCACAGAAAATTAACGAAGATCGCGCCAAATTTTTCACTAGCTTCTTCCGTGCATTTTTTGGTGCCGATACGCCTGGTAACCTCATCAGCGATGAACTACTTGAGAATATGCGTAACATTGCGATGCAGGCTAGTCTCAAGGCTACATTAGAATGCCTAAAGTCGTTTTCTAGTACTGATTTCCGTGGAGACTTAGTGCATTTTAAAGTACCAACCTTAATTATTCATGGCACAGAAGATAAGACCGTACCCATCGAGGCATCGGCTCGATTGGCTGTGAAAGGCATCAAAGATGCCAGCCTGATTGAATACCCTGGCGCCCCCCACGGCCTGTTTGCAACGCACAGAGAAAAATTCACGCAAGATTTGCTGACGTTTATACGCCAGTAATGGCAAGCAGCCTTCAGCAGCAAGCTTATTACTTGTGCTTAAGTAAGCTAAGCAAGCAATGAGCGTAGCGATGGCACGTGAATGAATGGCATGTACTCGTGCCAGTCAAACAGGAAAGAAAACACCACATGAATCACCGGTGAAGATAAAAATGCCAGCAGCAAATACTGTAGTAATTCTTTGCCGTTAAACTTAAAAACCAGCGGCGGCACTAGCAAAGTCGCGAGCGCCGGCAGAGTATAGTAAATCCACCACGGCAAGCCCGCATTGTTCCCAAATTTGGCGAACACCATGCCACCAACCACCACTAGGGCAGCAACAGCGAACACCGTGAAACCTTTAGGACGCAGCGAACGATGACGGGTGACAAAGTACAAAATCGCGATGAAGGCGATCAGTGACACGAGTACAAAAACCGAGAAACGGCCGGCGACAGTGATGATGGTAGTTGGCATGAATGAAATGTCGGCTTGATGCCGATTATTGACCTTGTGGAGGTTGCCAAAGCTCAAGCTTATTACCTTCGGGATCAATGACCCAGGCGAATTTGCCGTACTCAGATTCGTCTATTTTGTCGAGTACATGGCAGCCTTCTTCTTTTAGTATTTTGACCAACCCATGCAAATCGTCGACTCGATAATTGATCATAAAAGGGGCGGAGCTAGGGGCGAACGCATCTCCCTCTTGGCTACCGATAGACCAAATTGTGGTGCCACCGACCGGTTTGCCTTCCTTATCCGCCCAACTAAATGCCGTGCCACCCCAAGCTTGGACATCAATTCCTAAATGTTGTTTGTACCAAGCCTGTAATGCAGGTGCATTCTTGGCTTTGAAAAAAATACCGCCTATGCCAGTCACTCTTTGCATGTTGCCTCCTGTTTGAATGTGTCCATTTGAAGAGAAGAAATGACTCCTTGCCAAAGGCACCGTGAGTCTAGTTAGATATTAAGGCATATACAAAGTGTCCGCGAATTTCTTTAAGTCATGGTCGTGAATAAATTGTTCAGAAATCGTCAAAATCGAAAACAAATTTCTTTTCAATGCTTCTTCTGATAATTCCCCATCTTTGAGTGCAGTCTGCAATAAATGTAGAGCCATATCAGCAAGCAGCAATCTCTGTTTTTCACTCCATTCTGCATCACCACGCTTTGCCATGTTCTGCTGGTAGGATGCTTCAGTCAAACTGTGTGCAGTTCTGCTCATCGCTAAAATGTCGTTTCTTAAGGCGTCATCCATGTCGTGTGCTTTTCGTTTTAATTGATTTACTGGAAAGGTAACTTGAGATCTTATTTCAACTGCTGACCGAATAACCAATCACGCCACCAGTATCCGGGATAGACATCAGACGGTGGCTGATGTTTCAGGCCTTTATATTCTCTCAAGGTAACTTGCTGCCCACCGAGCTCAGTAATCGCTCGGACGAATCGTCGATCAGCGGTAATCGGGTTTTCCATGTCTGCATCACCGTGAATCACGATGATAGGGAGATTCGTAAAACTGTTTGCTAAAGAGTTTGGCGGCGCGATGCCACACATGGGAACAATGCCTGCAAACATGCCCGGCGCTATGCTTGGCAGTAGCCAAGTTGCTGAGCCACCCATAGAAAATCCCGAGGCATAGATCCGTGACTTATCTACGGTATTGACTGAGCTAAATTGCTTTATAAGCTCAACGGTGTCGTTCAACATAGCCGAAGGCATAGCATGTTGATCTGGTGAAGCTGGACCATAGTTCGCGCTTCTGATTGAAAACTGTGGAATTAAAATGAAAGCCTGATACCGATCCCGAACATCCGGCATTGCCCAGCTTTTCGCCAGTCGATCTAACTGGCTTAGATTGTCAGTCCCGATTTCTCCCGATCCATGCAGTTGCATTACGAGCGGATAAGTTTTTCCTGGAATTAGTTTCGATGGACGCAGCAGGCGATACGGTAATTGCGCACCGCGCGAAGAGATGAAAATGATGCTCTCAAATTGGTCAGAGGATACCGAATTGAAGATTTCCCGCGACAGGGGAGTGGGGTTGTCTATCAGTTCTTGTTTTGGGGTGACGCTTGCGCAGCTTGTTAGGGCTGCGCAGAGAAAGAAAATGAGTGTTTTTGCTTTTTTCATTGTTTGGATTGGTTATGTGATGTTAGGCCTAACAAGCAAAAACAAGGTACTTCAATATTGGATGTCGATTTAAAACTGGTTTAAAGATACACTACTTGATCCCGAGCTGTGACTTGCCAAGTGCCAGTCTTGTTCGATAACACATACGTGACGATAGCACCATGCATAGACCAAGAGTGATGAATTTGCAGTAGTGCCTTGGATCTGTCTGCACTATAGCCAGGCATTGTTAAAGAACCTCTGGCCTTTGCTCCATCGGGCGGGGCGAAGGTATAAGTGTCGCTTGACTTCGGTTTTTCCAATCGTGACCATGGCAACTCGGAGACTATAGGTGCGATCGATACGGTAGATTTATTTCGTTCAATAAAGGAAGTGATAATTCCTTTGTCCAAGTGGCCCTTAATATTAAGCGCAAGTGATTTTACATTTTCGATTGTTGCATCAGGGTTTGCTTCGGAACTTGGTCTAAGTTCAAGTACGCCTTCGAGCTTTCCAAAAGTCACATCTTTCCAACCCGCGAAGTCTCTTAGGGCCGCGGTAATAACTGCTCTGTCAGTTTCGGGATTCAGATTTTGTTGCTTACGATCCTGGCTACAGGACATTAATGTAGTGATCGTAAATGCCAGTAGAAACATTCGGAAAAGCATCGAATATGCTAATCCAAAACGCGTTGTGCGACGCGAGCTGCAGCTTGCGCGAGGGGCAACCAACGCCACGGCTTCACTGTAGACTTTCATGTTATTCCTTATAGGGGAAGGTCTGTTGCATCATGGGTCGGGAAATTTGTGTTTTTAGACCGACCATCCCAGCGGCTAGTTGCTGGATCATAGGTAAGCTTACCTTCCTGTCGAAGTGCCTGCAACCGTTCATTGACTGTGATGTCTGCGCTCTCGCTTGGTGATACACCAGCGCGTCGTCGATTAATGCGCAATGCTGCATCGCGGATAGTAGCCAGTGCCAAGATTTCGCCTAGTCTTGATGGGCGATTCGTGAGGAGTTCAAGTAGCGAAGAATCAAGAGATGAGAACTTGGTTTTCATAGGTGGAATTCGGTACAGTACACGATCAGCTGGCAAAGTTAACATATAAATTTAAAAACAACAACAAAGTTTCGATTGCTCGGTAAGTCCTATCAATCTAACGTTCAATTAACTATTGATATTGTCTACAGTCAGTGGCGAACATAATCCCGTCAAACCCACAAAACAACAAAACCTCGCGTTTTTTTCTTTACTTTTCAAAGCGCTTTGAATTAAACTAAAAATTAATCCAAAGCGCTTTGAATTTAAACTTAAGATAATCGGTAGAAATCATTCAATTGGCGCTTTTTAAACTTTTCCGAATATGAGTAAGTCTATGAAACCAGCCTGCATTTTTGACCTCGATGGTGTGATTGTGGATACCGCGAAGTATCACTATCTGGCTTGGAAGCGTTTGGCGAATAGTTTGGGTTTTGATTTTACTGAGCATGACAATGAGCAGCTCAAAGGTGTCAGTCGGGTTGAGTCTTTGAAATTGATCTTGCGCTTGGGAAGTAAGCAACTTGATGACGCGGAATTTGATGCTGCCTTGGTGCGTAAGAATGGCTGGTATTTGGAATACATACAGCAAATCGGGCCTGAAGAAATTTTGCCGGGCGCTGCTGAGTTTTTGACTTCAGTACGCGCGCAGGGCATCAAAGTGGCGCTGGGGTCGGCGAGTAAAAATGCGGTCTTGATTTTGGAGCGCATACAGTTGCTCGATCAGTTTGATGCGATTGTTGATGGCAATAAAGTTAGCAAAGCCAAACCCGATCCTGAAGTGTTCTTAAAAGCGGCGGAAGAATTAGCAGTACCTGCTAGCGCGTGCATCGTGTTTGAAGATGCGGTGGCGGGTGTGCACGCGGCGCGCAATGCGGGAATGAAAGTGGTGGGCATCGGCAGTGCTGCGGTGCTCGATCAGGCGCATTTTGTGTTGCCGAATTTTGCAGGTTTGAGTATCGCGGATGTGATGGCGCGCTTTGTGTGATTGCAAGGTTCCCTCTCCCGAAGTTTTACGAATTGGTGATGGGTAGGGTGGGGATGGGTTTCATCTATTTTCGACAAAGTCTCATAGTTTGACCCATCCCCATCCCAACCTTCCCCTTGAAGGGGAAGGAGCGAAAAACACAAATTAGTACACGAATAAATCAAAGACGGATGAAATAGCAATGAGAGATTACATAAAAAAAGACCCTTGGAATATTATCGAAGAAGGCTTTGATCCTACTTTGAATCGTATCTCTGAAAGTATTTTTTCTATCGGCAATGGCAAGATGGGCCAGCGTGCCAATTTTGAAGAAAAATATAGCGGCAGCAGTTTGCGCGGTAGTTACGTGGCTGGCGTCTACTACCCAGACAAAACGCGCGTGGGCTGGTGGAAAAATGGCTATCCAGAATATTTCGCCAAGGTGCTTAATGCGACCAATTGGATCGGTATTGACGTCAACGTCGATGGCGAAGAACTCGATTTGGCAACGGCCAGCGTGGCGAATTTTAAGCGTGTGTTGAACATGCAAGAAGGCATCTTGCAACGCAGCTTTGTGGCGACCTTGGCATCGGGTAAGCAAATTGAAGTCCAGTCCACGCGTTTTACCAGCATCGTTGATACAGACAATGCGGCGATTCGCTATTCGGTCAAAGCTTTGAATTTCAGCGGTAAGCTCACATTCACGCC
>CAUPNA010000090.1:0-17787 GCA_963512475.1 uncultured Undibacterium sp. | reverse complement strand
GAAGATGGCGCGGTGATGCGCGTGTTGGCGACTGATGTTGAACATTTGCAGCGCATTATTAATGAACTCAATGCCTTTGGCTCTACGTCCACCGCGATTGTGTTGACTACGCATGTTTCTGGAAAAACGATTGCGGTGCCAAGTGTCATATACGAGAAGTTTTGAACATAGCCTGTTGTTGCTCGGCGACTGTATGACTAGCGTTTAAACTAAAGTGCAATCTAAAGCATAACAAACTCAATAAAACAAAACTTAATTTTAATAAGAAAAAAGCTCGCCCATGGTTTTTAGTTCGATTACTTTTCTGTTCTATTTTCTGCCTATTTTTCTATTGCTCTATGTGCTGCTGCCATGGCGCAATGCGGTCTTGGGGCTCGCCAGTTTGCTGTTTTATACCTGGGGCGAACCCCATAATTTGCCTTTGCTATTAATCTGTATCACGGCGAATTACGCGTTTGGACGTTGGATAGGCTGGGCGCAAGAGACGCAAAAGTCTGCCAAGTTTCCTTTTGTATTTGCAATCGTGTTCAATCTTTGCGGCTTGGCTTACTACAAGTACTACAACTTTGCGATGGACAGCCTGATGCAATTGGCCGCGCCATTGGGTTTTGTAGTCGAACCAGTCGACCATGTGAGTCTGCCGCTAGGAGTTTCATTTTTTATCTTTCATGCGATTTCCTATCTGGTGGATATTTTTAGGCGAAAAACAGCGCCAGAAAAAAGCTTCATCGCTTTGTTCACTTACATCATCATGTTTCCACAGTTGGTGGCTGGACCTATTGTCAGGTTTTCTTCAGTGGCGAAGCAATTACATCAGCGACGTTTTTCTTGGGCGCGCGCGGAACTTGGCATACGGTTTTTTATACTAGGATTGGCTCAGAAAATATTGTTGGCCAATACCGTTGCACTCACTGCCGATCAGATCTTTGGTTTGCCTGTTGATGCTTTGTCGAGTAGTGTCGCGTGGTTGGGGGCGATTTGCTATACCTTGCAAATCTACTTTGACTTCGGTGGCTACTCTTTAATGGCTATCGGTTTGGGTATTGTCTGTGGATTCTCTTTTCCACGTAATTTTAACTTTCCCTATATCGCTCAATCCGTGACAGAATTCTGGCGCCGTTGGCATATGAGTTTGTCGCGCTGGTTCCGCGATTATGTGTACATTCCTTTGGGGGGCAATCGAGGGTCATCTGCGCGCACAGCGTTTAATTTGTTCACGGTGTTTTTTCTGTGTGGATTATGGCATGGTGCCAATTGGACTTTTGTAGTTTGGGGTATGGTTCACGGCGTTTTTTTGGTGCTTGAACGGATTGGCCTTGCTACTTGGATCGCACGTTGCGTATCACCATTTCGACATGTCTATACTTTGCTGGTTGTGGTGTTTGCCTGGGTTTTATTTCGCTCCGATACGATTACTCATGCTTGGCATTTTTTGACTAGCATGATGGGTGCTGGTCATCGCGAACAGACATCATCCTTGGCCGCATTCATTAGTCCTAGCTTGTTGTTGGCATTGCTTATAGGGAGCCTGCTGGCAACCCCATTTCAACAAGTTGCGAGTAGGTTTTTATCTCGAATGATTCGTCAACTAAAGCACCTAAAGTTCATTGAAAACTGTTTTTTACTTGGCTTGTTCGTGCTGAGCATGATCAGTCTGGCGAGTGGTGTGTACAACCCTTTCATTTACTTCCGTTTTTGAGTGGGTGACGCGATGATATTTTCTAACTTAATAAAAAGATGGTTTGTGCAACTGGTTAAGCGCAGTTTTCTGTTACTTTGGTTTGGCTTGTTGTTGATTCCGATGGTGCTACATTTGACGAAGGTCGATGCGCCCGATGCGACGCTGGAGAATCGTCAATTGGCAGCAATACCAGCACCAATCAAAGATCTCAATTCTGCATTGAATTCGACCGCGCAAATGGACCTGTATTTGAAAGACCATTTTGGTCTGCGTCAGACTATGATTGCCTGGAACAATCAAATTCGATATTTTGGTCTTGGTGAATCTGCGTCACCACAATTGACTGTCGGCAAAGAGCATATGCTCTTTTTTAACTCGCATGAGGCGGCACATCCCTATCGTATGTTGAATTTTTTGTGCGGGAAAGACGTAGAGCCTGAAGTCGTCAATGAGCTCGCCGCACGTGTTAGCGGATTTTTGTTGCAGGCTCGTCAAGTTAATCCGAATACCTCAATTGGTTTTGCCCCGACCAAGCCTGTTTTGTACACCGAATATCTGCCCAACTGGATGCAGGCCGAATGTCAGCAAAAGGCGCATACCTTGCCCGCTTTTTTACAAACTATCGCGCAGCTCAATATGACGGATGCAAGGCAGACGGAATTATCCGCATCTATCTATTATCCGTGGGCTGCGATGCAAAAGCTAAAGTCTTCGGTGCCGCTCTATCCTAAGGAAGATTTTCACTGGCATGGCAGCGGTGCGCAAGTCTTTGCTCAGGATATCTCGGAGAGACATTGGCAGTTACCAACCTTACGGCACTTTAAATTTTATCGAGAAACCGTGATCTCTGATATGCAGAGATTCATGCCGGGTGTAGCGCTTAAACCGACTATTGAAAGCCCTGACTATGCTAGTGCGCAAATCACTGCTTGTCTTGGACCGCAATGTTTTCCCGAGCTAGTGAGTGCTACTAAGTTGAGCGATGTTTCGCGTTATCGCTTAATTCCAGCGGGAGTGAACTCGAAAGTGGATAAGCAGATCGCAGGCAAAAAGCTTCTAATAATCTCTGATTCATTCGGGAATGGTGTCGCCGGTTATTTCTCAGCTTACTTCGATGAAGTGTGGCATATCTCGATCAATAATTCTGGACAGCTTTCTAGCCAAGACATGCTTGATTTGCAGGTAAATTTTGAAAACTACGCGCCCGATAAAGTGCTGTATCTATTGCATGATTATTCTTTGACCTGCTTTAGCGGCAAGCTTAATTATTGTCCCGTCGATTTGGTCAAGGTTTTAAGCCAGCTCCATCCCAAGTCTAAATAGTAGCCAATCTATTTCAATTTAACGTTTGTCCGTGCTGTCCTCGAACATCTGTACGGACACTGCGGACAGGATTTTTGCGCACAGGATATAAAAATAATCCATGTAAATCAAATGTTTAGGTAGTTTTTTTGTGCTTGGCACGCTTCCTGCTAAAGAGTTGTCATTCGTTATAACTCTTTAGTGGGAAGCAATATGATTCGTGATACCTCAGGTCAAGATGCCGTGATTGCAGCACCGCCGCTTTGGCGTCGCAAGAAGTTGGTGGTGGGTCTTGTCTTCGCACTCGCATTCCTTATTCTTTGTTTTTTCTTAGTGCGTGCGTTTGCCAATAGCAGCAAATCCATTAACGCTTCGCGCATCAAAATCGCACAAGTCACTCGCGGCACTTTGGTACGTGACGTCGCTGTGAATGGTCGCATGGTCGCCGCGATCAGTCCTACCTTATATTCGACCGCGTCGAGTACCGTCACCTTGAAAGTGAAAGCCGGCGACATGGTGAAGAGGGGCGATGTCGTCGCCGAATTGGAGTCACCGGACCTCACCAGTTTGCTCAAACGCGAACAAGCCAATTACGATCAATTAGAAGCCGAAGTGGGACGTCAAAAGATCTTGGCGCGTAAGCAGAAATTGATCGCGCGACGTGATGCGGATCAGGCAGAAATTGAACGCGTTACTGCTGCCCGCACCTTCGAACGCTTTGAAAAAGCGGGTCCATCAGGTGTCATTTCGAAGATAGATTACATGCGAGCACAAGACGCTTTGAAAACCGCCGAAATTCGCGCCAAACACGCGGAAGCGGCGACCGGCTTAGAAAACGAAGACGTCGATCTGAATCTTAAAACTAAAAGTGCCCAGTTGGAACAACAACGTCTAGTCCGCGATGATGCAAAGCGCAAAGTCGAAGAGCTGCGTCTTAAAGCACCAGTGGATGGCATGGTCGGCACTTTATCCGTAGCGAACCGTAGCGTAGTCGCAGCCAATACCGCTTTGATGACTTTGGTTGATCTGTCTCAGTTAGAAGTTGAATTGGAAATTCCTGAGACCTATGTCGCCGATTTAGGTTTAGGCATGACGGCGGAAATCACGATCAATGGCGTGACTGCCAAAGGTAAATTGTCAGCCTTGTCACCTGAAGTGGTGAAAAACCAAGTCTTGGCACGCGTTCGTTTCGATGGCACGCAACCATCTGGCTTGCGTCAAAGCCAACGCGTTTCAGCTCGCCTACTGATAGAAGAAAAACCGAATGTCTTGATGTTGGCACGCGGGCCTTTTGTTGAAAGCGAAGGCGGTCGTTTTGCTTACCTCGTGCAAAACAATATTGCCACTCGCATTCCCTTCAAATTAGGCGCAACCAGCATCTCAGCAGTCGAAATTTTAACGGGCCTAAAAGAAGGCGATAAGGTCGTGGTAGCAGGAACCGATCAGTTTGAAAATGCAGAAAAAGTGTCACTGAACAATTAACCAAAATTTAAAAGTTTGTAAATACGAACTTCAAAAACTCATAAAGGAAACGCCATGTTACATATGAAAAATCTGAGCAAAGTGTATCGCACTCACATGATTGAAACGCATGCTTTGCGTGGTTTTGAAATTCACGTTAAGCAAGGTGAATTTGTGACGGTCACAGGTCCATCTGGTTCCGGGAAAACGACCTTCTTAAACATCGCGGGATTGTTGGAAGAGTTCACTGGCGGTGAATACTATCTCGATGGCGTTAATGTAACGCGCATGGATGACAATGCGCGCACTCGTATGCGTAATGAAAAACTGGGTTTCATTTTCCAGGGTTTTAATCTGATTCCTGATTTGAATTTATTCGACAATGTGGATGTACCTTTACGTTATCGTGGCTTAGCTGCCAAAGAGCGCAAAGAGCGTATTGAAGATGCGCTGGCACAAGTAGGTTTGTCATCTCGTATGAAACACTACCCAGCTGAATTGTCCGGCGGTCAGCAACAGCGTGTAGCGATTGCTCGCGCTTTGGCCGGTTCCCCAAAATTGCTATTGGCGGATGAACCGACCGGTAATCTGGATACGCAAATGGCACGCAGCGTTATGGAGTTGTTGGAAGAAATTAACGCTAAAGGGACTACCATTTTGATGGTGACCCATGACCCGGAATTGGCAGTACGTGCGCAGCGTAATGTCCACATCATTGATGGTCAAGTCTCTGATCTGGTACGTAAAACGCCTAGTCTCGTGGTAGACCACCACAATGTTGAAACCAACTTGCATATTGCATAAGCCGGATAGGACTCATCATGTTTCAATACTATTTTTTACTCGGCATAAAAAGTTTACGACGCAATCCTGCACTCACCGCATTGATGGTGTTAACTTTGGCCATTGGCGTTGCTGCCAGCGTCTCGACTTTGACGATATTGCATGTCATGTCTGGAGACCCAATCCCACAAAAAAGTGATCGCCTGTTCACTGCTATTCTCGATCCGGGCCCAAAGGAAGGCTATACGCCCGGTGAAGAACCAAATGATCACCAATTTACCTATAAAGATATCAGTAATTTGCTCGCAAGTAAGCAAGGTGAGCGTCGCGCTGCGATGTATGGTATCGAAGCAACGGCAGAGCCTGCACGTAAAGATTTGGGCGCGATCTCGATGGAAGGCTTGGCGGTAACTGCGGATACTTTTGCGATGTTTGAGATTCCTTTTGTCGCGGGGCAAGGATGGCAAGCCTCTGAAGATAAAAGCTCTGCGGATGTGGTGGTTTTGAGCAAAAAAATGGCAGAGAAATTTTTTGGTACTGCGAACCCTGTAGGACAAAAGCTTCGTTTGTTGAAAGGTGATTTTACGGTGATAGGTGTGGCCGATGACTGGGCACCTAAGCCGAAATTCTATATCTTTAATGGTCGTGAAGCTGCATTTGTTGACGCGCCCGATTTCATGCTGCCTTTGAGTAATGCGATTCGACGCGAGACGGCGCATTCCGGTAGCATGGGCTGCACTTCGCGCTCAGAACCTGGTTGGGAGGGGCGCCTAAATTCAGAATGTACTTGGCTTCATTTTTGGTTCGAATTGAAATCACCAAGCCAACGCGCAGAATTGCAAAACTATTTGGACAGCTATGTGGCAGAGCAATTTAAGTTGGGTCGTTTCCAACGTCAGGCTAAAAATCGCTTGTTTAATGTACGTGAATTTTTGGTCGAAATGCAAGTGATTGGCGATGATAGCCGTCTCTCGGCCTGGCTGGCATTTGGTTTTCTCTTGCTTTGTCTGGTCAACACGGTAGGTTTATTGCTGGCGAAATTTTCAGTGAGAGCCTCTGAGGTGGGTGTTAGGCGTGCGCTGGGTGCGTCACGCAAGGAGATATTCACGCAGTTTTTGATTGAGACAGCTGTGGTGGGTTTGGTCGGCGCATTGTTAGGTGTGTTATTGGCGGCGGGGGCTTTGCAGTTAATTGCTATGCAATCGACGGCTTTGGCTGCCGTAGCACACATGGATTGGGCGATGTTAGGTTTGACTTTCTTCATGTCGGTGAGCGCAGCGATGATAGCCGGTTTGTTGCCAACTTGGCGTGCATGTCAGGTGACACCAGCCATCCAACTTAAATCGCAATAAAGCAGGAAACAAAAATCATGAAAACATTATTTGAACTACGTCCCATTTTTTCCGCATTAATGCGCAATAAGTTGGGTCCTGTGTTAGTAGCGATGCAGGTGGCCTTGAGTTTAGCGATACTGGTCAATGCGATCTATATTGTTAATTTACGCCTTGATGTGGCGGCACGTCCTAGCGGTATTGCCGATGAACTTGAGGTTTTTAGAGTCAACATCAGAAATCAAATTCTGGGCGGGCATGAAGATCAACTCGCCTTGCAAAAGCGCGAAGCCGATACGATACGTGCTGTGCCCGGTGTAGTTTCCGTCGCTCGTGTTAACTCTTTTCCTGTATCTCGATCTGGTAGCAATACGTCGGTGTCTGTCGATCGCAAGCAGGAAGTCCCAACGGCAACAACCGGTATGTATGTATCACCAGATTCGCTCGTTAAGACTTGGAAATTACGTTTGCTTGAAGGACAAGATTTTCAAGTAACTGATTTTTCTGAAGTGAACCCTAACGTCAATAGCGACTTTACAAAAAAAGTGATTGTTAGTAAGGCTTTAGCGGAGAAACTATTTCCAGGGCAGTCTAATTTTGTAGGCAAAGAGTATTTATTCGGCACAGGCAATAATGCAAATGTTGTAACCATTATAGGCGTCGTCGACACTCTGCAAACTTCCGGTGCTCAGGCTACGCCGAATGGTGAATATGCGACGATTATGCCAGCGCGCGTGACTGGACAAATCTGGGACGGTTATGCGGTACGTGCAGAAGCGGGACAACGCGATCGCGTCATGAAAGAGGTCGAAGAAGCCTTGCGCAAAGCCTCTGCGACACCCGTCTACGTGAAAGCCACGAGCATGGAAAAATTTCGCGATGACCGTTACAAGAGTGAGAAAGGTTTAGCGTGGATGTTGCTGGCGGTAAGCGCTTTACTGGTGGTCGTGACTGCTAGCGGTATCGTCGGTATGAGTACCTTATGGGTGGCGCAGCGTCGTAAACAGATCGGTATTCGTCGCGCATTAGGTGCGCGCCGTATCGATGTGTTGGCCTACTTTATCGCGGAGAATTGGTTGATTACCACGGGTGGTATCGTATTCGGCATCGCACTGGCACTAGGGTTAAATTATGTGTTAGTCGGTCAATTTGAATTGCCGAAACTTCCTGTCAGCTATCTGTTGTTGTCGCCGTTGGTATTCTGGATATTGGGCGTACTTGCGGTGTATGCGCCGGCTTGGCGTGCAGCGAGTATTTCACCAGCAACCGCGACGCGTGGCGTATAGTATGGCGTTTTACGCATATTGCATTTTAATTTTCTACGGGATAAAAAACGTCGTGTAGAGAATTTGGTGATGGCAGTTTGGCTCGGGCTTAAGTTGGTTTCTTACCTGAGCCTCGCTAGCATTGATGTTGCCAATAAGTAAGTCGATCCCGTAGGGCGGGTGAAACCCGCGCTGCTCAGGTGCATGATGGCTAGGCGGCGCGGGTTTCACCCATCCTACAAATTCGACATGTAACTTATAAAGAGGTAAGCGATATGTATAGCTCTTCAACTTTAATATTTTGATGTGAATCTCATGCCCAGTGTTTTAATTATTGATGACAATCCTTCTATTGCGATGGCACTTGATGTGCTGTTGTCTTTGCACGATATCAGCAGTTTCAGTGCGCAATCACCCGAGCAAGGTCTGGCATTGCTGGAACAGCATGCGATTGATTTGGTGATCCAGGACATGAACTTTACGGAAGACACGACTTCCGGTGAAGAGGGCGTCGCCCTGTTCAAAAAAATCCGTGCGCTGCATCCTGACTTACCCGTGATTTTGTTGACTGCTTGGACTCACCTAGATGCCGCGGTTGATTTGATTAAGGCGGGCGCTGCCGACTATTTGGCTAAGCCTTGGCATGATCAGCGTCTGGTGGCGAGTGTTAAGAATCTGATTGAACTTGGACAAGTGAATCGTGCCTTGCAACATCGCGTCCAGCGTGAGCGTAAACAAAAACGTGAATTAGAAACCAAGTACGATTTGCGCAATTTTGTCTGGCAAGATCCAGCAACTGAACGCGTTCTAGGTATGGCGTGTCAGGTCGCAAAATCGGATGTGTCTATTTTGATTACCGGCCCCAATGGCGCGGGTAAAGAACGGATTGCCGAGATTGTACAAGCCAATTCGAAAGTCAAAGATGGCCCTTTCGTCGTGCTCAATTGCGGCGCGATTCCAGCCGAATTGATTGAGGCGGAATTATTCGGTGCCGAAGCAGGTGCTTACACGGGGGCGACAAAAGCACGTGAAGGTAAGTTTGAAGCCGCCGACGGTGGGACTTTGTTTTTAGACGAAATCGGTAATTTACCTTTAGCTGGTCAAATTAAGTTATTGCGCGTATTGGAAACAGGTCGCTTTGAACGATTGGGTTCTAATAAAGAACGCCAGGTCAAAGTGAGGGTGATGAGTGCCACTAATGCAGACCTCCCAGCAATGATCAAGGCCGGGCAATTCAGAGAAGATTTGTTTTATCGCTTGAATGTGATTCAACTAAATTTACCCGCATTAGCAGAACGCCCTGACGATATTCTGCCGCTTGCAAAAGCATTTTTGGAGGATGGAAAAACCTTAAATGCGAGTGCGCAAGCCAGCTTGCTGGCGCATGCTTGGCCAGGTAATGTCCGGGAATTGAAGAACGTCATGCAAAGAGCATGCTTATTAGCGGGCACAGACGATATTAAAGCCGAAGACTTGGGTTTGCCTAAGGCGCAGTTGGTTACCAATACCGCAGTCTCTGGTGACGCTGAGCCCGATCGAGAAGCCATCGAACACGCCTTGAACAAGGCACGCGGTGTGGTGGCGCAAGCAGCCGCGGATTTAGGCTTGAGTCGCCAGGCTTTGTATAGACGTATGGAACGTTTGAATATCTCGCGTTCCTGACTTACTGCCCAGTATTTAGTGCTCTTTACTTAGAGTTGATAACTAGGTCATGAGTTCACGCTTCAATATTTCCCCCAGCCAATTTGATTAAGTATTTCAAGAATATCTTGAGAAGTCGAGGATCAAAGGCATAATCTGGCCATCGCACATCATTTTTTCAGCTATGAATCTGCCTCCTGCTAACGCTAACGATAAAGTAACAAACTCTGCACATGCTGCCAATGTGGCACAAGCCAATAAGCCATCGCGAGGCATACGGGTTTCGTTGGCGGCACGCTTATCTTTGACGTTTATCTTGATTTTGAGTTTGGCATTAAGCTGCGCTGCTATTCTGGATTATTTCTTTCCAAGTGATCGCGTTTTAATTGCGGGCGCGTGTTTGTTGATCTTCATTCCGATTGCGATTGTCTCGGTGCGGGCGCAACTCGCTCCTATTCTGGAATTGTTCCGTGCGATGAGCGGTACGGTACTGAGCTACCAAGATAGAGATTTTTCGTTTGGTCTAAATTGGCAACGCAATGATGAGTTAGCTGATCTGGTCGATGCGCATAATGATCTCGGCCACGTACTGCGCGAACAGCGCCTCGACTTGGTTCAGCGTGAATTATTGCTCGATAGTATGTTGCAGAACACGCCAGTGGCGATGCTCTTGATAGGCTTACGAGGGCATGTCGTATTCGGCAATATCACGGCGCGACAATTACTCAACAATGGTCGCAAGCTCGAAGGTCATACTCTGGAAGAAATTTTGCAACAAGTGTCGCCGTCCTTGAGGGAGGCGATGCAACATGGTGGCGATGGTCTTTTTACCGTGAATGCCAGTCAACTCTCGACCTCAGAGCACGTCAATGAAGATAGTGATGAAGACGAAATTTATCATTTGTCTCGGCGTAGTTTTACTCTAAACGGCACCGAACATGAATTGTTTTTGATACGTCATCTGACCGTGGAGTTGCGTCGCCAGGAGGTGCAGACTTGGAAAAAAGTGATACGCGTGATCAGCCATGAACTGAATAATTCGCTCGCGCCTGTTGCCTCGTTGGCGAATTCAGCGGGTGCTTTGATCAGTCGAGGTCAGTACGAACGCCTGCCTGAAATAATGAAAACCATAGAAGAGCGTGCACAGCATTTGGAAAGCTTTATTCATGGCTATGCGCGCTTTGCAAAGCTCCCAACGCCGCGTCTGGAAAGTATTAACTGGCATAGTTTTATCGGCCGTTTGCAATCACAATTGGGATTTGAATTGCTAGGGCGCTTGCCAGACGAAAACATCATGTTTGACGTGGCGCAAATGGAGCAAGCGCTGCTTAATCTTTTAAAAAATGCGCTCGAATCGGGCTCGCCGCCTGCCGGCGTGTCCTTAGAGGTAAAGCCAATGGTGGAAGGTGTGCGCATCGAAGTCAGTGATCAGGGTGGTGGTATGAGCGATACGGTGATGTCGAATGCACTGGTACCGTTTTACTCGACCAAACGCAATGGGACTGGCTTAGGTCTTGCATTGGCACGTGAAATCATCGAGGCCCATGGCGGTCGCATCATGCTAAATAATCGCGAAAGTGGCGGCTTAACCGTGAGCCTCATTTTGCCAATTTGACTCTGTTCAAATTAGCCGTTGTAATACGATTGGTGCTGCGACACGCTACTTCGGTACTCTCCTGCTGTCTTTCACTGTGTTTTCGTTAGCATAGCCAGATATTTTTTTGTGCTTAAGTTCATTATGCTATTCCTCGCATTAATCATAACTGCTTACTTGTTGGGATGCCTGAATGCCAGTTTCTATTTGGCTAAGTGGTTTGCACGGGTAGATATTCGCAAGCTCGGAAGTGGCAATGCGGGCAGTCGTAATTTATTGCGTAGTCTGGGTTTGCCTTATGCCGTAGTAGCTTTTATCTGGGATGGCGCAAAAGCATTTCTCGCGGTTTATGGTGCGATCTGGTTCAGTTCGGATGGTGCTACTAGCTCAGTCATTTTGTCTTTATTTGCTTTGTGTGCGGTGATCGCCGGTCACATCTGGCCTGTTCAGTTGGAATGGCGTGGTGGCAAAGGTTTGGCTTGTTTGCTCGGCGGCTTGCTAGGTTTCGAGCCCATCTTCTTTGGGCTTGGTCTGATGTTTTTCTTGAGTATGTATTGCTTACTTCGCTCAATTCTTCGATGGCGGAAACCTGATGCTGCGGTATTTATTAGCGTGTTTTTTCTACCATTTCTATTTTTTCTTTATCAGATTTTTTTCTCGCAGTTGTTCATCAGTGAGTTGCTAGTGCCATGTCTATTGCTTGGCCTAGTTAGCGCAATGGTGTTAGTTGCGCACCGCCAAAACATACTTGATGTAGTCATGCCGTTTGTATTGGCACCGATTCAAGATGTGGCGCACGATGATACGAAAATTTGAACCCATTTTTTAGCAGGTGAGACCGATGAAGCACGCCATGATGCAGTTTAAGATTGCTGATCAAACCCATGAATTCGAACAGATACATCGTTTGAACTATCGCACTTTTGTAGAAGAGATTCCGCAGCATGCAGTGAATACCGAACGCCGCTTGGTGGATAAATTTCACGATGAGAATACTTACTTCATTGCGTTGCAAGGAGATGTCCTGATAGGCATGTTGACTTCACGTGCCGTGCGGCCTTTCTCCTTGAATAGTAAAGTGGATAATCTAGATCAGTATTTACCGCTAGCTACCCCAGATGCCGTGCAAAAAATTTGTGAAATTCGTCTGCTTGCTGTTGAGCCAGCTTATCGTCACACCAGTGTTTTTGCTAAGTTGTTTAACTTTGCTTTAGCGACTTGTTTGAAGCAAGAATTTACCTTGGCATTGGTGTCAGCCACGGTCTTACAAGAGAAATTGTACGCAAATATGGGCTTTATTGCCTTTGCTAATCTGGTCGGTAAACCGGGTGCCATGTATCAACCCATGTATTTGGTATTGGAGACCGCTTTGCGTATGCAACAGCGTCTGCAACGCAGTCGGATAGTAAGCGACAACGTGAATGATGGCGATGTGCGCATGCAAAATGAAGGGCCACCATTAACGAATTCGCCCATAAGCTTTTTGCCGGGTCCTGTCGAAATTCATCCCGCTGTTCAAACTGCTTTTGCCAGCGCGCCGGTGTCGCACCGAGCGGAGGCTTTTCTGTCACTTTTATCAGACACCAAAGCACGAATCTGCCAACTTATGGGTAGTAGTGAAGTCGAACTATTCTTAGGCAGTGGCACCCTCGCGAATGATGTGGTGGCCGCACAAATTAAGAGATTGAAGCGTCGTGGTCTGATTTTGGTAAATGGTGAGTTTGGCGAAAGATTGTGCGATCACGCTCAACGTTTTGGTCTCGAATTCCATACGTTTCATGCTGAGTTTGGGCGCAGTTTCTATTTGCCCGCTTTGCGTCAAGTATTGAATCAGCATAAACCAGACTGGCTATGGATGACACACTGCGAAACCTCGAGTGGTATTTTAAATCCGCTCAAAGAGATTCAAGCTCTGTGCGATAGTTTGGAAATAAAACTCTGTGTCGATTGCACCAGCTCTGTTGCATGTGTACCAGTTGATGTCAGTAAAGCCTATCTTGCAACGACGGTCAGCGGAAAAGCCATTGCGGCGTATCCGGGTCTGGCGATAGTGGCGTATTCGCACAAAGTAGAACCTGATCGACAAATTCCACGGTATCTAGATCTGGGTGTATATCGTGCCAATGCGGGCATCCCATATACGCACTCTTCGAATCTGGTCGCAGCGTTGCGGCAAGCATTGTCGCAAATGTCATTCACCCGTTTTGACCAGATTGCTCAGATTTCAGCGCGCTTGCGTGCAAATCTGCAGGCGGCGGGTATTGCGATTCTGAATCCTGCAGGTGAAAGTTCGCCAGCTGTTTTAACTTTGCAACTGCCAGATCACATTGGTTCAGTCGCATGCGGTGTTGCGATGGCAGAACGTGGTTTTTTGCTGAGCTATCGAAGCGGCTATCTGATAAAAGGCAACCTGTTGCAAATATGTTTGATGGGACATACCGAGCCAGCGCAACAAGATGAACTAACTGCACGGTTAATTTCTTACATTCAGCAAGCTGGCAAAATTGCTGCATAGATTGTCTCCCATTAATCGTGTTTTTTAGACCGTCGATTTATCGGGTTGATTGCGTATGCTGTGATTACCATTGCTAAGCATAGTGGTATCAGCGTCACATTAAATTTTGACTGGTAAAATAGTTACTTGTTACAGGTTTTTTTCTTGCTATTGGATATGGGGTAAGTAAATGGGTAATCGGCTTTCAAAAATCGCCACACGCACTGGCGATGCAGGTACGACGGGTTTAGGTGACGGCACACGTATCGATAAAGATGCTTTGCGTGTGCACGCGATGGGTGACGTCGATGAGCTCAATTCGCATATAGGTGCTTTGATTTGTGAAGATATTCCTGAGGCGATGAAGCAGGAGTTGTTTTCTATACAGCACGATTTGTTTGATATGGGCGGCGAGTTGTGTATTCCTGGCTACACCATGATTACAGAAACACAAGTTTTGCGTCTAGATGCTTTACTCGCTAAATACAATGCCGATTTGCCACCATTAAAAGATTTCATTTTGCCGGGTGGTTCACGTGCAGCGTCTATGGCCCATGTTTGCCGTACTGTTTGCCGTCGTGCTGAACGTGCGATCGTGAGTGTTGGTAAAGCGGAAGAAATTAACGAAGCACCTCGTCAATACATGAATCGTTTATCAGATTTATTGTTTGTGTTATCACGAGTGCTGAATCGTTTCGGTGGCGGCAGCGATATCTTGTGGGAAAAAGAACGCCAACGCTAGTGTATTTTTGCAGCCTGTTTTATGATGAACATGAAGTCTCAATGTGCGTCATAGCAATGGAGGTGGATTATGCCAAAATGGGTAGAACAGGCAGCAAAGAATGATCTAGAGATACTGGAAGATGGCCAGTGCCAGCTTTGCGGTTCCGATACTTTGCATGGGATTACTGAATGCGTGAATACCGCTGGTAAGATCACTCACAAGATTAGCCAGGAAAAAGGCATACAGCACATGACCATTTTCCTGTGTGTTGATGCACACGCTCTTCAACATACACAAATTCACGGTCGCTGGAACAACCACTTTCATTTGACACGTCTGTATTTAATTTTGCAGGATGGTGTGCAATGGAATTATGACCTCACGACGGTACTCAATGAAGTCTTGGATGATTACAAACAACACCATCCAAATGAAACTGCGATTGAGGCAGATGCTCAGCATCCGCTAGCCATCACGGTGATCGATGTCGACGCTAGTCAGGATGAAGAGGAATACGTCGCGCTAGTCTGGCAATGGGCGGAGCAGGTATATGCTTCGTTTTCCGAGAATCATGCAATTGCAAGCACGCTGGCTGCACGATTTCAGAAAAAATGCTTGAGTAATAGCGCTGAATTACCTGAGTAATATCGAGATCAGGAGAGACTGTGCCTTTATCACTCTTATTACGATGTGAGGATATCACCAAAACCCGCGATTATTATCGTGATATCTTACACTTCGATGTCATCAAGGGTAGCGAGTTGTCCTTAAGTGTGGTGAAGTTTAGTGCACTTATTATTTTCACTGAACTTGATCTTTGGCAGCAAAATTTTCAGATGTCCGGCACTGTTTATATTAGCGTTCCTGACGTAGACCACTATTTTTCAGAAGTCAAGGATGCGGCCGAGATAGCCTGGACTTTACAAGACACGCGCTACGGTACCAGAGAGTTTGCTGTGCGTGACTGTAATGGCTACTGTCTGGCTTTTATGCAAAATGAGAACGACATTAAATTCAAGTACGTCGCCAAATAATAAGACATGTAGCCGTTGCGTCCTGATCCAACAATCAACCGCTTTGAAGTGCGAAATTGTTAGAACAGATTAAGTCTTGAATTAGTTTCGATTTACCGCAGCAGCATTTCGAACAATGAAACTCTCTCTAGCCTGATTCAAGGTCTCAATCACACTCGCGGTATTAAATGGCTTAACGATATAACCGCTCGCGCCTAGATTTAATGCTTGGGTCACAATCTTTTCATCTTCAGCGCCAGAAACCATCAATACCATGGGCTGATGTGAAGATTGCTTTATCTTTGCGAGTGCCTCTATTCCATTTAACTTTGGCATCATAACGTCGAGCAGAACTAAATCTGGGCGTAATGCCTCGGACATCGCAACACCTTCTTCGCCGTCCTCCGCTTCCCCGATAACTTCAAATTGTTGTCCTCTTAATATGATTTTTAATAAGGTCCGTGTCATATCATAGTCGTCAACAATGAGGACTTTTAATGTTGATTGTTCAGTCATTTATGTCTCCGTGTATTCGTCTCACAAAAAATGCTTTTTCCCCTATATTTCCAATAGGTGGCACATGGTCGTATTTTACCATCTACTATACCCTCGACTCGATGCTAGCGGTTCCTCTTATGATTTCAAATGTTGCAGCGATGGACTTTTGGCAGCATGATCCCCCTAATCTTCCTATACTCAAAGCCGAGCTCCAAGCATTGGATCGTGATGAGGCCACTGTTCACTGGATATTTAAATATCTACAACGTAAGTCGACACGCTTTTACCCCTGAAGCCTTGTGCTGATTAACATCTTCTCTTAACTATTTTTACATGTTATGCAAGACTAGCTTTCACTAACTCGGTCATTGATGGATGCG
This sequence comes from uncultured Undibacterium sp., assembly GCA_963512475.1. Lineage (GTDB taxonomy): Bacteria > Pseudomonadota > Gammaproteobacteria > Burkholderiales > Burkholderiaceae_D > Undibacterium. The sequence goes on along the minus strand of CAUPNA010000090.1, from coordinate 1,620 downwards.
CTGATATATTTTTTATTTTCCATTTCAAAGTCATGCTAATCTTGAGCCACGCATGTCCGCTTGAACTGAGACCTACGAGAGGGTCTTTAACTTGAGTCTGCAGAAAGTACAACACATTTGCTGCTTTTTATAACAAACCAATTTGTAAGCATGCTAAGCTAATTCCCAAGAGTAACTTTAAGCCCTAGAGTAACAATTAAACGCATAACGCAGTCAAAATACCTTAATTTTTTTTGAGAACCAGGAAAAATAGAGCATGGATTCAGCTGGAATATTATCCAAGTTAGCGATTGCGGTCAGTAGACTCAATTTCAGGTTATTGGTACCTATAAGCCTCATTGTGTTTGCTGCACTCCCGATTTTTTCCCAACCTGGACCTCTAGAACTCGTTTCTTTTTTTGGCGTCATCGTCACCGCGCTGATTTGGCGTAGCGATGTTAGTCACAGTCAACAATTACCTCGCAATTCAGTAACAGAAAATGAAGTGGGCATTGAACAGGCTAAAGAAATCGTCGTAACACGTTATACGCCGAGTGATCAGGAGACAGATTTTTTTCAAGGTGTCCTGCCAATTTGGCAAAATCATGTTGTGTCGATCAAAGACAAAACAGAATCCGCAGTAGCCCAGTTAATAGAAAGTTTTAGTTCTATTATCAGTCAATTTGATGCAGCTGGATTTGCTGCGCAGCATGCAAATGCTGAATCGGCTAACCACACAACGACTATGAATCTATTAAATCTATGTCGCGACGAATTGCAGCCCGTCATTGAACAGTTGGAAGCAATGATCACAAGCAAAAATGAGCTGCTCGAATCTATCAGCGGTATTGTGGCGTCCATGGCCGACCTAAAAGATATGGCGCATAATGTTGGGACGATTGCGGCGCAGACTAATTTACTCGCAATTAATGCTTCAATTGAGGCGGCAAGAGCAGGGGTTCATGGTCGTGGCTTTGCGGTTGTTGCAGGTGAGGTTCGCAGATTATCTTTGATCTCATCTGACACTGGTCAGACTATCTCGGCGCATGTCAACAGCGTTTCTATTCTGGTCAAAGAAACCTTGAAGACCGCAGAGAAAGCAAATAATAAAGAGAGGGAAATCCTTTCACATTCTGAACATGTCGTTAAAACTGTATTGGGACATGTGCAAGATTTAGGGAATGCTGCCGAATTGATGCGCAGCCAAGGCGAAGTGATTCGTAATGACGTCGAAAACTTACTCATTACTTTGCAATATCAAGACAGGGTCAGTCAAATGTTAGATGTATTGAACCGCGATATAGCGAAGTTGCTTCATGCTATAAATGAACATGAGGGCATTCCCTCCACCTCAGATTGGTTAAACGATTTAGAAAAATACTACACCATGGACGACCAACATTTAAACCATGCACAATCCAGAGGTAGCAGTAAACAATCGAACAGTTCATCGCAAGTTTCAGACGCAGACATTACATTTTTTTAGATATTTAAATATTTAGATAGATAGAAGTCCATTTTTAAACATTAATTCACGAGGTTAGATATGTCGAAAACTGTCATGGTAGTAGACGATTCAGCATCAGTAAGACAAGTGGTAGGCTTAGCTTTACGTGGTGCAGGCTATACGGTCATAGAAGG
>CAUPNA010000089.1:0-18276 GCA_963512475.1 uncultured Undibacterium sp. | reverse complement strand
TATAAAGTTTTTGGACCGCTTGATCCAAGTATGGATTGTTCAAAAAAAGACTAGTTATCTCTATCTGCGCATCAAGTAAGATAACGTATTCCGCTTCTATTTCGCTTGCTTATGAATAACGCTTCTTTGACAGAATCCTTTACCGTGCGTCGTGCACACGCCGATGATGCATCCGCTTTGGCAGAGTTAGCACGCCAGACTTTTATCGATACCTATGCCGAACAAAATGATCCAGAGCAAATTCGTGCGCACTGCGAAAAAAATTTCGGTATCTCCCAACAAAGCAAAGAAATCGCCGACCCCGATTATGTCGTGATTCTCGCTTATCACGATGAAGAGCTCGTCGGATTTGCACAGGTCGTGAATAATCCACCGCCAGAGTCGATCGCTGCAAAAAAAGCAGTAGCTTTGTATCGCTATTACGTTAAAAAAGAATGGCACGGCAAAGGTATCGCTCAACCACTATTAGCAGAAGCAGAGACGGCAGCAAAAACCTTCAGTGCCAACCAGCTATGGTTAGGCATGTGGGAACACAATGCCCGTGCTTTGGCCTACTACAAAAAAGTTGGCTTTCAACATGTAGGTTGGATGGACTATGAGTTTGGTGGCGTGATCGAGCGTGATTATGTGTTGTTGAAATATCTGTGAAAACAATCGGATCCGCGCATCGCCCTCCTTTTTTGCTTAGGACCCCAAATTGGTGAAAGTTCTCGCCACGATTTAATAGTGGTCGTTCTGCGTACCCGCGCTGCCAACGATGTCGACGCCTTGATTAAAGTCAACCGCCAACTCGCCCAAGTGCAATCGGAGATTGAAGCAGCTGAAGGGAACAAGGCGCATTTACTACAGAAAGTAGAAACGGAAATCTTAAACGTGCGAATTAGCTCACAGGAGAAACGCAGTTTTTGGACGCCAGTAGGCTACGCACTGTGCGGCTTTAAAGCCGACTTTTCACAGGGTATTGCGATGGTTACTACTGCTACCGCGTATATGATTCCATGCTTAGCTTTACCCACATTCTTGTTTTGGACCGCGCGCAAGCTGTGGCGCCATCGACATGTCTCGAAGACCTAAATACTCGCATAGAGATATGCCAAGAATTCCTCCAACATTCGAATTGCTTCCTTGACATGACCTAGAAGCTGGGTAGAATGCGAAGAAATTGTTGTGACGGTTTTCATAGAAAATTTAATACTTATTGAATAGACACTACAGTTCTGAAGAGCCTTGCTGCAAAAGGGTTTCAGGAATATTTTTTAAACATTTTATGCGAACTGTGTCGGGTTTATTCGACGAACGGTCGCGGAAAACACGTTAGGTCCCTATGAGTTGCATCCTTCGAGCATCTGGTGTTGATTTTGATGTTACCGCTTTCGTGGCAAGCTGCGAACTCGAGCCGCTCAAGGTTTTTAAGAAAGGGGAGGCGCGTTATCCAGCAAGCCAGCCAGAAGGTCCAAAACGCGAGCGCTCAGGTATTAATTTTGAAGTGAGTGACGCAGATTTTTCGGAATTGGAACTTCAAATGCAAGAGGCGCTAACTTTTTTTCAGCAGCACGAAACTTTTATTTCTGTTCTTAAAGCATTTCCTGGTGTTGAGAACGTAACGATCGACTTTGGTGCTGAGATTCACCCTCCAGGTTGGTGCTCATTTAACTTCTCAAGTGACCTCTTGCTCGCTGTCGGAAGACTCGGTATTTCGCTTGAGCTTTCTGTTTACCCAATTGGAGACGAAGATGATGAACAGACCTAACTTGTCGTTCGTTCGGAATCGCTGCGCTCTCCGCACAACTGAACGTTGGGATTGATCAGTGTGGCTCATTGATCGTTTTGGTCAGCCGATGACTGTCTCAGTTCAGTTAAACCTTTGTCCCATATTGCCCGGACGAGGCAGTTAACTACATAAAATTTGCAACTGGCATTGTTCAATTTAACGAGAATTGAGTTTTGCTGGCAGGGCGCGTACTTTTTCCAGCCAAGACTGTCTTTGTTTCTCGTTCGAATGGATAACTGTGCCTAAGCTGATTACTTTTACAGATTTAATCCCGCACAGTTCTAATGTATGTACTTGCATCTGGCGTATGCCAGGCGCTTTGTAAATCCAGCGAAAATACCAAGGCGGGGTATCCATCGTGACGATCAATTGTGCCGAGCGCCCAGCTAACAGACCCTCAGGATATTTTTTTCCACGGTGATACTTAAACGCAAAACCGGGTAAGAACACCCTATCTACAAATCCTTTCAACAGAGCGGGAACACTACCCCACCAGATCGGGTACACGAAGCAAATATGCTCGGCCCAGAGGATTGCTTGCTGTGCCATTAATAAATCAGGCTCAAGTTCTTGAATGTCGTGATAGGCCTGATGCAAGATAGGATCAAACTGTAATTGATCTAAGAAAATTTCTTTAACTTCGTGACCAGCAGCTAGCGCCGCCGCAGCATAAGTTTCGCTCAGTGCTTTACCAAAACTATTGCTAGAGGCGCTCGATGTGTGTGCAGAAATGATTAGAACACGTTTGGCTGTCATGATGATCCTCAAAGTCGGTAAGAGGATCAGATTGTCAAGCTTGTCCCTAGGGGGAGAGTCAAGGACTGGTTCGAATTATTTTCTGTGATCGTGATTTCTAGAACGCAGAAACTTTTTTTACTTAGTTATCGACTCATTTAAGTAGTGCAGTAATTCCAATGATCAGCAACATTCCCCAGCTAAATGATGTAGCTGACGCAGATTGCTTTGCTGAAGTTGGATGTAGCGGCGCAATATGCCATAAGTACGCGTAACAAACGATTGTGGCGATGAGACCCGCTATTGCCACTAGTTTTGATTTCTCAGTGAATGCAAAAGTAAGTGTCGCTACCAGCGTCAATATGCCCACACTAAAAATGCTGTTGGAAACGAGAGCAGTCACATAACTAAGTTCCCCGCAAAAAGTACATGTTGCCGGCTTGGACGAGCATGACCACCACTTGTTGAAGTAGGAAATTCCAGCTTGCTGACAATGCGGGCAGATATACATATTGTTTGATCTAGTTTGTCTGGGGTGTAGCGAGTGACGTGAAGCAGGTGCCATTCTCATCGTCAAATCGTCTTATATGCGCTTAGAGTCAGCCTCAATATCGATACCTGACTGTCGCGCTAAACACTGAAGAATCTCGGTTTCTATCAGTATCAATTCTTGATCCTGAGTCTGCAAGGCACGCATTTGTTCTTGCAGCAGTGTGCGCTTGTGTTGAATCTGCTTTGCCATTTCCATCCAATCTGGTTCGCCTTGCACACCTGTCAAAATAGGCTTGAGTTCGGCTAAGCGAAAGCCTAGGTACTGAGCTTGGCGGATTAACTGCACACGTTCCAGGTCGCGTTCGGTATAGACGCGATATTTACCTTGGCGTTTGACGATGCCGAGTAGACCTAGCTCCTCATACAGGCGTATCGCCTTGGGGCTGGTGTTTGCAGTTCGTGCTAACTCGCCGATGAGCATCATGGTTTCACCATGCGCCACAAAAATTGACAAGCCATCGCAAAACTATTCGCCTGTGTTTTGACATAGGCGAGCAATTGGTCGAGATCGGTTCTGCTGTGTACGCGACCTTGGTGGATCACTGTGTCTATGCTTTGGCTATGTGCGATGTCGACTAAGGGATTCTTGTTGAGGATTAACAAATCTGCCTGATAACCGACGGCGATCTTGCCGTAGTCGTTTTGCTTGCCCATAAATGCGGCTGGCTCGGTGGTCGCAGCAGCGAGTGCTTGTGCTGGCGTAAAACCAGCTTTGACCAATTGCTGCAATTCTTCATGTAAGGAAAATCCGTGAGTGACGTAGGCATCCATGGCATCACTGCCTGCCAATACTTTGACGCCATGCTGGCGCGCTTGCCCACTGAGTTTTAATGAAGCTTGATAATAGGCCTCTACGACCGGGCGATGTTCTTGCTTCACGCCCGCAACCGCAAATTTTGCATACAACCACCACAGCCAGCGTTGTGGTGCGACGACGTATTGATTATGAGGCTGAGCTTGGGGTGTTCCCTCTACTAGCATCCAGTCTTGACCGTTAGAAGCGACGTGCGTGGGGACAAAAGCGGTGCCAGCTTGCGCCATGCTATCCAGCACCTGCGAGCAATCTTGCGCAGCGATTTGTTGTAGCAAAGTTTGTTTTGACCGATTGCGACCATCAAATTGCGCGTGCTCTTTGGCGCATTGTGGCAATAAGGAATTGTCGTGTTCTATGCTGACGAGTTGCTTAGCGCGAGGGTCGAGCAAGCTCGCTGTGTAGGGAAAATGTCCGGCGATTGGCATGTTGGCGAGGCGCGCCGCATCTAGCATGGCATAAAAACTGGCTGGGTTTGAGGCCGGAGGCAATTGCAATTTAATCAGTTCATCGCCACGATTCTTTAATTGATTTACCAGCGCTGTTGCTCGCTGCTGTATCTGTTGCGCATCCTGATTGTCTTCCAGATCCTCGCCTAAATCTTCTACATGAAATTGTGCGGTCTGATGGATATGCGGACCAGACATCGTTCCTGCTTGAATCTGACTGCGCCAGCTTTTGCTTAGTGAAACGCAATCCAAGCTGCCAGTCCAAGAGCAGCCATCACCCATGTCGCGTACGTGGGTGATGCCATTGGCGATCAAGAGCGGAAAATGTAATTGTGGTGACAGACTAATCGTATGGACATGCATATCCCATAGACCAGGGATCAGAAATTTTCCTGTACCTGAAATCGTCTGCGCATAATTTAGCGCTGGGGCCTGATCGTTAGCGCCGACATAGGTGATAAGGCCATTGCTAATCGCGACAGTTTGTGATGGCAGTACTTGCCCAGTCTCTGGCGCAATCAAGGTGATATCCGTAATAAGAATATCTTTTGATGCCTTGGCTGTTGGTGCTTCGGTCATCGGCATTTGTACGCCGATGGTCACGATGATTGCCATTGCCAAACCCAAATAAAGACATAGTTTGAACATGCGAAAAAGGAAGCGCCAGAGTGATTTCATATTGCTTATTCTGAGAAAAATGTTTTAAAGAAGCCAGATTGCAAGGTGGCAATTTGGATTTATGTCTATCTTACTTGATGGCTTAAAAGCGACTTTAGCTTCGACAAATAAAATACAATCGACCATCATTTTTTGACCACCACCTTATGCTTTTTAAAATACCACAACATCACCGGAATCTCGATTGCGGTATAGGTCGCCAGAGTGAACCAAAACCAATTCACCTCCGTGACCAGTAAATTAAATAGGTAATCACTACCCCAATAGTGATAGCCCACGATCGCTAATGCGACACTAGAGGTGCCGATGTCGTATAGAGCAATCTTATTGAAATCATTCCCCGCCAGTGCTGGATACACTGAGAGGTAAGCGAGTAAAGTGATGACGACATTAAGCAGGATGACCGTGAGTTCAGGTGGTAGCATAGATTTCGTGACAAAAGATCTTGAAGGCTTGGAGTTTAAAGCAAACAAGCTTGCTTTTCTATGTATCCCTTGTCGCTAGCCTTATAAAGAGAGTGGACAACTTCGTGCTCTCTTTAATTTTTCTTGAACGTCGGAAAATATGTTAATTTTCGCGTTGGTCACATTCAACCAAAATAAGATCGCAATCATGACACCTCGCGAGATCACTTCGATCATGCATAAACTCTTCGCGTATGACGTTAAGGGCGCGGAGCCGTGGCGGCATTTGATGAAAGAGGGGCGACTCGACCATACCGCCTGTCTCGCTTTTCTGCGAGACTACATTACTGATGAATTTGTACTGGTGTTCGTTGATTCGCAACATGCTGTGAAGTGCGCGATTGATGAGGCACCGTCGATTATCGAAGACTTTATGAAAATCCGAAGGGTGAAGATTGCAAACTTAAGTTTTACAGCAAAGCTGGTAGTCGATCCTATAGGCGTTGGTCAGGGTGAAAGGCGGTTGTGACGACATATCTGTCCTCAAACGCGTTTTAGGTCGCATTCATTTGCCGCTTCCTTGACAATGAACTTGGTTTTCACTGCGTGAGCTTTGCTCTTATTGGAAAATTTTCGATGTCGACACAGTGTTCATTAATAGATCTTCACCTACAAAAAATGCTAAACCACGTTCCCCACCTCATTCTGATCATCCTATTAAGCGGGGTATCCTTGAATGCAATTTCTCAAGAACGTCTGCCCTGTGAGTGGGGACATATTGATGCCAGTAATCCTGCATGTGAGCGCCCGCAAGTTATTTTAAAAAAATACCGGAATGCCTCCACCTATGCGGAGCATCAATCGCTTTTGAACGACGTAATTCAATTGCGCAATGAGGATTTTCAGCGCCAGATTACGACCAAGAAAGCGGTCGATCTGTATGATCCATTTATCGATGACGCATTGATGATCTGGCTAGATTGGTATCAAGTTGCCTTCACAGCGCGTGCTGAAAACCGTCAATTGCTCGACAGTGAAACCTGGCGTAAGCACATACAACTAGCGCATCGAGATCCTTATGCAGCCATTGCTAAGCTCAATAAGCTGAAATTATCCGCAGACGATAATGATCGTGCTTTGAGTCTGCTGCTAGTTGGCGCGCTCACCAATGAATTGAATACGATGGCAGAGGCCGCCCATCACGCGTCATTTCAGATTAAATCCAGCGACGACGATGACCAAAAACGATCGCAACGGTTTGACACCTATGTGGAACAGCACAAACAGGATTTCAATGTTGGGGAAACCTGTTACGGCGGGAACTACACGGGACGACATTTTGCTGCCGTTAAAAAGCGCTATCCACAATCTAACTATGCACAAGCAGCCGCGTATTTAGCGATGAAGACTACGCCTTGCGGTGAGTGTGAAGGCGATTTTGCCTGTTACCTCAGTAATGGCTTGGATCCGATTAGCGAGTTTTTACAGGCATATCCGCAATCAACTTACGTCACGATGCTGTTAAAGCGTGCCGAGAATCGGATCCGCGGCCAATTCATCGGCAGAGAAGCACAAGGCGACTACTTAAGCAAAAGCGCTCCTAAGACGGGTGACTACGCACCACAAGGTGTGGCCAATGTTTTGATCGCATACGAAGGCTCCTTGAAGCAGATTGCGCCATCCGAGTTGATCGCTACCAAATTATTGTTGGCTGATTTGTATATCAAGTTAAATCAACGTGGCAATGCCAAACGCGTTATCGACTGGTTGGCAGAACATGCGCCAGATTCTGCCGAACTGAACGGTCTGCGTCAGGCGCAAGCTCACGGCCACGCTCCTAAGCAAGTAGAAAACACCAAGCAAGTCGCGGAGAAAAAAAAGAAACTATCGCAAGCCTACAGACTCCAAGCATGCGAACTCGACAAAGCTTGGCTAGGTCAAGAAGGTATTGCTTGTCGAGATGCGAGATTGAAGGCGGTTGAATAGGTTTCTACGTCTTGACATTTGGTTTGACAAATTTTTTTAATGGTATTTTTTGGAGGTATATTGATGGCTAGTTTTTGGCAGCAAGGTAGTTTCAGCGGCACCCGTTTGTGGATGGTATTGTCCCTCACTATTTGCTTGGCTTCAGCGCCTCAAATCGCTGCAGCGCAGTCTGTTGCACTGACGTTTGACGATGGGCCAAATCTGGCGGAAACGCCACGTTTGAGTGCTACCCAACGTAATCAAGCGATGTTAGCCGCATTGGCAAAGCATGGGCTCAAAAGTGCCCTGTTTGTGACTACAGGTTTTGGCGCAGATACGCCCGCCGGCTATGCTTTGGCGAAAGCTTGGGGCGACGCTGGTCATGCCATTGGCAATCACACCGTGAATCATCCTGACTTAAATAGCGTGAGTGTCAGTTTGGCGCACTACCAACAAGACATTATGGCGTGCGACAAGATCATCAGCAGCTTGCCCGGCTACCAAAAATGGTTTCGTTACACCTATCTGCGTGAAGGAAATACGCCAGAAAAACGCGATGGCATGCGCAAATTTTTGCGAGAGCAGCAATATCGTAACGCTTACGTGAGTTTGGATACGAGCGATTGGCGCTTCAACGAAAAGCTGCTTGAAGTCTTAAAACGCGACAGTCAAGCCGATATCAGTGAAATCAAACTCGCCTACCTTGCCCACATCAAACAGCGCGCTTTAGCCTACCGTGATTTATCGTTCAAACTTCAGGGACGCGATATTCCACAGGTGCTATTACTTCATCATAATCTGGTCAATGCCCTGTGGTTAGACGATGTGATCACGCAATTTAAAGAGATGGGCTGGACTTTTGTCACGCCAGCTCTAGCATTTGCCGATCCTGTTTACCAACTCTTTCCCGATCGCCCAGCAGCGGGACAAAGCCTACTCCTGTCGCTCGCTAAGACTTTAGGCCTGGGAAAATTTGATGGTTGGCTGCGTTTGCATGACGACGGAGATTTTGAAATGGAGGCTTTAAAACAGAAAGGCTTGTGAGAGACCTCAGCACAACTTTCTGCGCGGCCGAATTTTGAATTTCCGAGGCTCGCTGTGCTCTAGCACAAGTCTGCTCCTCAATTCAAACTTTGACCGCTCGCTATGGTTGTGCAGAGGTCTTTGTGATTCAGTTTGAATCGGTATCACTGAGGGCGGATGGCGGCGGAGCCTTATCCGAGATGCCAAACATGAGGCGTAAAATCCATCCGCCGATGATTGTTGCGATGAGAATAAACCCTATAAACAGCGGCGCCATTATATAAATCAAACCACCCGCGCCTTGTGAGCGCGGGGCGGTACAAGGTTCGGTGCTAAAGATATAGCCAACCGGCAGATATGCCAGACATGCAGCGATCGCTGAATAGGGATTTTTAGTCATGACCAGCGATGCTGCAAATAGCATCAATATCCACACGCTACCGTGTACATTTCCGGCACAAGACCCCGTGCGCCAACGGTAGGCGGTTACAGCCATGAGTATGATGGGCGTTAGTAAGATAGTTGCTGCTGCTAAGCGTCTGGCGTTTTTAATGTTCATGGGTCGAGTGTCCAGTTTCCAACTTCAGTCTTTTGTTATAACTCATCCTTAGCATCCTTTGAAATTACAAGACAATGCAAAGCGAAGAGTGCACCTACTGCATGACGCCCCCAATGATCGCCATGCATCCGTGACCAATACCAAAGTGCTCCCTCTACTTTACCAAGTTGAAAATCCACAATACCATGTTTTAAGTCTTTATAGATGTCGAGTAAGTCGTCTCCGACGTCACCTAAGCCGGGTTCGATTGTTGATATTAGCAATGGATCAGGGTCAAAGTACTCATTGTAATGGAAACCTATTAAACTGGACAAATTACGCTTGGCAAATTCCAGCTGTGCTTCTGGTAATGTGGGTAGTTCGTCGCCCCAGTAGCCTAGTCCGACTTTCGGTAAGTCGAGTGCAGCTGCGTGTAATTTACAAAGCCATGATGATATCTGCGATGCATGCTTGGTCGTGATAGGTGTATTTTCACACCAATCACAAAAGCTTATCGCTAGGTCGGCAAAAGATTTGATCACCGGAGTGGCTTCAATTTTCATGAACGGATCACTTTGAAAAAACGCACGAAAATGGTACCAGTGTCGGTCATTTTTTGGTCGGTCCGAAATTTGAACAATTGGATACGCATTGCTTGCATTGATCCTTGTCTGTAATTGCATAAGCTAGTCATCGATATCTCCAAGTGCGTCATCGTTGTGCGCACCAAGTAATATTTGCGCATCAACGGCCGCATCGACTCGATCGATATCGCGGAGTTTCTTTGCGGCATAGAGACAGCCTATTGCTGAAAATGAACCGATCACATAGCAAGCTGGTGCGTAGCTCCGTTGGGAGTAATAGAAAGCGACCATGTATATCAACGCAGCAGCTAATATCACACCATAGAAAGAAAAAATTCTTCGCCACTTTTGTTCATAGGCTAGGCGTTCGGCTAGCGATAGGACCAATGTTTTCTGCTGAATTTGATGTGTAGCCATGTCTCACAAATCCTCTTGGCTACGAAATACCGCCACCAGAGCATTGGCGTGGCCGTGTCCCATTTGGTGTTCGCTCTTCAGCCAGGCGACCATCTCCATATGCTTGAGTGTCTTTTGGGTTTTGAGTAGGTCCAACCAGTGTTGAATGGGAAATCCATACTTCTTTTCTATTGATGGAAAGTACGAAGCAGGGCCGTTGGTTTTTTCTGTATCAGCCATGGTTTTCTCCTAGCGTTTGATCTCTATGTAAGTGAGGCTCGCACATTGATGTGGCCTGACATCATAATCAAAGTAGCAGTAAAACTGTTAACTTTGACGCAAAAATAAGCTGATGTTTTTTCACGATCTAGCTTAGGGAGCGCTCTCAGTCAGCGTCGAGCCCAGAGTCGTTTATCTTTAGGCTGGCAGGGTCAAAGGCGCAATTGGCGATCGCCGCAGGATCATGCGTTTGTTCCCACATGATGGTTTCCGCTGCTAATTCTCGAATAGTCCATTGCTGTGGTGCGCGCCACGATAGTTGAATTGGTGTGCCATGCAGTATGCCTGCATCGATCAAACGGCAGACCTGCTCGCAAGGTCCATCCATATGCCCGCCCACCGACAGCGGCACTTTTTCATCAATCAGTTTTTGCAGGAGTTGATGTAATGCAGCCTTGCTATCGAAGGGAATTTTTACCGAGTCTGTAACGTTGATGCGAAAAATCAGAAGCCCACAATCAGCTTCTTGCTGCGTCAATTTCGCCAGATGGGCGGGAGCTGTGTTTATTGAACTGGCGTAACGAGGTTTCATAATCGCAGCATACCAGAAACGCGTACGCCAATTCGAGTAGGACTTATTAGGCGTGGTGTCTTAAAGACCTAATTCACTCAAACCAGGATGGTCATCAGGCCTTCTGCCCTGCGGCCAATGGAATAAACGCTCGCTTTCGCTAATGGCTAGATCATTGATGCTGGCGTACCGTTTGCGCATCAGTCCATTATCCTCGAACTCCCAGTTTTCATTGCCGTAAGACCGAAACCATAGCCCTGTTTCATCTTTCCATTCATAGGCGAAGCGAACCGCAATGCGATGACTATCGTGCGCCCAAATTTCTTTGATCAGTCGATACTCATGTTCGCGTTGCCATTTTCTTTGTAAGAATTCGACGATCTGAGCACGACCGACGGGGAATTCATGGCGGTTGCGCCATTGGCTGTCTTCGGTATAGACCAAAGACACTCGCTGCGGGTCGCGCGAATTCCAACCGTCTTCGGCCAGGCGAACTTTTTGTGTTGCACTGGCTAAATTGAAAGGCGGTAAAGGTGGTTTGGTTTCGATTGTCATGGGTGTTCTTATTGGGTTTAGAGATCTAAGGTAATCGTGTCGCTAATGGCTCGAGACACGCATACGCACATCAAATTATTTTGTCGTTGCTTGGCATTGAGCGCATGGTCTCTATGCTCGACTTCGCCGTCCAGCACTTTGACCGCACAGGTGCCACAATTGCCTACGCCGCAATCGGAAAGCGTATCAACACCGGCGTTGTTTAATGCCTGCAGTACGGTTTGGTTTGCTTGAATCGGGATGACTTTATTCGAGCGTTTGAGCACGACCTCGAATTGACGATTGTCCGTCGTTTTTATCGCGGAAAAATGTTCGTAGTGCACTTGTTCTTCGCCAAAGCCATAGCGACTCGCCGCATCCATAACCGCATCAATCAGGCGACTCGGGCCGCATACATAGATGTCGCTGTCTTTGTTAGTCTTTTGTAGTATTTCGTCGATGGCCAGACGTTGCCCTTGATCCGAAAAATAGCAATGCAATCGTACGCCCAAGTCGCGGCGCAGGCGATCACCAAAGGCCATGTCGCCTTGTGATGCCGCCGCATAATGCATCTCGAAAGCGGTACCGCTTGCCGACAAGCTTTGTGCCATGGGTTTGATTGCAGTGATGCCGATACCGCCAGCGATCAAGATGGCAGGTCGGGCGGTGCTGGATAAACCAAAATCATTCTTTGGCAGCTCGCAGTGCAGCATGCTTCCCAATTGATAGTGTTGATGCACAAAGGCTGATCCGCCTTCGCCCTGATCTTCGCGTAGCACCGCGATTTCGTAAATATCGCGCCGCGCCGGATTCGATGCGATCGAATAATGACGCACTGCTGCCTGCCCATTGTTTAAGATGACGGGAAGTTTGAGATGAGCACCCGCCTCGACTTTGGGTAAATCAGCACCTTGTGGATCACGCAATTCAATCGCACGAATTTTTGGTGTCAATTGGCGGATACCGCTCACAACTAAGCTCAAGGGGCCGTTGCCAAGACCAGCATCGGGTGCGGTCGTCGTGTTCGATGCGTTCGCTGTTTTCGCAAGGTCGCTAGATTTTTGCGTTTGCTTAAGCGTGGCGATTTCTGCCTGCATGGGAGCGAGCAACGCCTCTATGTCGTTGTCGGTATAGCGCGGCGTGATGTGTTGCGGACAGTTCCAATCCCAAGCCTCGACTGTGATGATGAAAGCGCGTTCAATGCGAGCACGATAGGCTGGCATTTCCAGGCGAGCGATGAGTTCGGGTGCTTCATGTTCATGAACAATTTTGACGCGACCCCAGATCTTGATGCGTCTTTGCTCGCGGTAGTCCATCAAGATCATGGCGATGCGCTCATTCGCTTGTAAATTGCCCACACTCAGATATTGGCGATTGCCGCTAAAATCAGCAAAGCCTATGGTGTTTTTATCCAAGACTTTGAGAAAACCGATGGGCCCACCACGATGCTGTACATACGGCCAGCCATCTTCGTTCACGGTCGCTTGGTAGAAACTGTCACGTGCTTCGATGAATTCTGCTTCACGCATTGTTAGATCGCTACGTGTGTCGTCTGCCAACTCAAAGCCCATATTCGCCTCACGGCTGTGGTAACGAGTTTGCGCAGCTTTGACACTGGGTGTGAAATTGATGGCGGCGAATGCACGTGGCATGATGTTCTCCAAATGAGATCTTACAAATAAACTTTATTAGGCAGCTGTGACCAGTGTATCGCTTGTGCAAAACGATGAGAATAGCCGTGCGACGCAATTGATTATTCCAAAAATTAACCTAAGCCTTGCCGACGCCAGTAGTGATCTAGTTGAAGCGGGTTGGCTGGCGAGCACGCTATTAATAACAGCATTAAACCCCATTCAATGTGATCTTGGAGTGCAACCGGCATATCTTGCAGCACGCTGTAATAGGCGACTACGGCCAGAATATTGACGGCAGTGAGTCCAAGGGCGGCGAATTGTTTGAAGAATCCCAATACCAATAGGACAGGGAATAACAATTCAGCACCTGTTGCCAAATAGGCGGCAGCCTCTGGCGACAATAGCGGGACGTGATATTCATCCGTAAACAAGGAAATGGTCATTTCCCAATCACGAAGCTTACTTATTCCAGACATCAAGAATATCTTGCCCACATACAGTCGCATTAATAGATCGGCGACGGGTCGTAGGCGTTGTAATCCTTGTTGTGCAAGAAAAATCGGATTCGATACTGAAAAGCTTGGCTTGGTTTGCATATAGGGTCTTCCTTCCTGCGTAGCGCTCTTAATGAGGGCGCGTCGGGTTTTGGTAAAAATCTTAGACGCGTTGTAAAAGCTGATCGAGACGTCCGGCTTGGTCAAGCTGATGCAAATCGCTAAAGCCACCGACATGCAAATCATCAATGAAAATCTGTGGCACGGTTCGACGCCCCGTACGTGCGATCATATTGTGAAGCTCATGTGGCAGTTGATCTATCATGATTTTGTTAACTTCGACACCCTTGCGGTTCAAGAGTGATTCTGCTTGGACGCAGTAAGGACAAGTCCCTGTGCTATACATGCTGATTGCAGGCATGGCGGTTTCCTTCTTTTTTAGACTTTACATCTCTGGCGATCTGAACCACGCTATAACGAGATTGAGATCAGATCACCTGATGTAAGGATTGTGGATGGATAAAAAATCAGATCAAACTTAAGAAAGCAGATCAGATCACAAATCTTTCGGCGCTTTGTTTTTGATCTCAGGCCAGGTTTTTCCTGCTTTGACGATATGACCAGGAACGTCTTCTAACCATTTTTTCTGAATGTCTTTGTTGACGTTCAAATACAGTTTGCCATCGACCACGCGCCATGCTTGTGGATCACCGTCGAGCTTCTTTTCCAAGACCACACCCATGGCGCAAAAGCCACCAAATTGTGGTGCGTATTGCGCAGGATGAGCTTTAAATTTTTCTAAGTTTTCTTTTGACGCAAAGCGATAAGTCGCACCTTCAAATGCATGGGTGTAAGCCGCCTTACCTATGGTCGGCGTCTTTAATGTGAAGTAAGCGACTGGATCGAAACCGTGCAAAGCTACGCCTTGCGTATCAAGATTGACCGCAGCAGTTGAGTTTTGATCCTGTGCTTGCGCTGTTAGCGGCGTGCCAACGGACACTGCAAATGCTGCCAATAAAGCGGAAGCCAAGAAGGTGCGACGTAGAGTTGAGTGAAACATGATGTATCCTTTTCTAATTAAATAGCGGAGTGCTTAAACGATTTACATTTACGAATTACATTTTGGTTTGGTGTGCCCAATGAAGTATCTTCATTGGGCACAGAACGATTACGCTAAAGTGACTTTAGGGAAGTCGATTTCTACGCGGCTTGCTTTGCCCAAAATATTGGTGAGTAAATTCATGCCAACATGGGTAATGATCTCGACGATATCGCCATCAGTGAAACCGGCATTGCGAGCTTCAATCAACTCTGCTGTGGTGATTTCACCTTTGTGTTCTGCGAGGGAACGCGCCAATTTCACAGCGATAGCGGCTTTGGCATCTTGGCTGCTGCCAGCGCGGTTTGCTGTGATTTCATCATTGCTCAAACCCGCTTTTTTGCCTAATGCTGTGTGCGCAGATAGGCAGTATTCGCAAGAGTTTTGCTGAGCCATAGCGAGCGCAATGCGTTCACGGGTTAAAGGATCTAAGCTGCCTTCATTCGCTACACCGTATAGGCCGAGGAAGGATTTCAAAGCCACTGGTGAGTTTGCAAAGATTTTCAAAAAGTTGGGTACTACGCCCAATTGCGATTGGATCGCATCGAACAAAGCTTGTTGTTCTTGCGTGGCTGTTTCGTTGGTAACGAGATTAATGCGGCTCATGGTATTTCCTTTTCAATAAGTGAATGTCAATTTGGTTTGCATCGCTTCGTTCCCTTTTTGCTTGAGTCGTTCAGCGAATGCATGCATTGTGCCTATAGTCATTGAAAAGAAGAATACTCATAGATTACAATTGATTATTTCAATATTCGGAATAATTGTGGGGAGGCAAGCATATGGACAGGTTTCACCAAATAGCGGTGTATGTCGCCGTGGCTGAGGAAGAAAGTTTTGCGGCAGGCGCTCGGCGTCTGGGTATGTCACCACCTGCAGTCACACGGGCGGTTGCGGCTCTGGAGGAAAGTTTGGGGGTAAAACTCCTAAATCGAACTACCCGCTTTGTCAGACCAACCGATGCGGGACAGCGCTATTTGGATGATGCACGGCAGATTCTCGCCAAAGTGCAGGAAGCCGATGAGGCGGCAGCAGGGATTAATGCCGATCCGCGCGGGCATTTGACCGTGACTGCACCAGTCTTGTTCGGCAAGATATTTGTCATGCCACATATCGTGGAATTTTTGCAGCGCTATCCAGCGGTCGATGTGTCCGCCCTATTTTTAGATCGCGTCGTCAATATGATGGAAGAAGGCGTGGATGTCGGTGTGCGTATCGGCGCGCTGCCAGATTCCAGCATGCGTGCGCTGCGTGTTGGGCAAGTGCGTCGAGTCTTGTGTGCCTCACCGGATTATTTGGCGCAACATGGGATACCACAGACACCTGAGGATTTGAAGCAGCATCATATTGTTGCCGCTGCGGGTGTGAGTCCTTCAGTCGAATGGAAATTTGGAGATAGCGATCACGCCGCCGCGGTTCGTATTAAACCGCGTTTAACTGTCACCAGCAATGACGGTGCCATTGCTGCGGTGTTAAAGGGCGCTGGCATTACACGTTTACTGTCCTACCAAGTGGCAAGTGAATTGGAACAAGGCACACTGAAGACGGTATTGAGTGAGTACGAGTCAGCACCACTGCCTATCCATATTGTGCACAGAGAAGGACGGGACGGCTCAGCTAAGGTACGTAGCTTTGTTGATTTTATGGGGCAGGCATTGCGAGCGCATTCAGCGTTGCGTTGAAAGCGTCCTTGATCGAAGGCAAGTGTCCTAGAGCTGCATCGTATTGTTCGTCATGCCGGACCATGTCCGCTAGGCTAAGCCAAAATGAAACTTGTGTAACTACTTGGTGCCCTCCCCTTCAAGGGGAGGGCTAGGGTGGGGATGGGTTTCAGTGATTTCGACTAAACCGCATCTCCATCTCAAGCTCCCACATTTCAATCAACTTACTTCACATTCTTGACGACATACACAAAACGATCCGTTTTACCGCGCACACTAGGTTCAAAAACCAGATTATTTCTAGGATCAGCAGGATTGCGTAGCAGATCACTTTGTTTGACGATTTCAAAGCCGAAACCCTTGAGTGAGGTCTTCACAAATTCTTCGTCAATCCTATGATTATCTTGGGTCTGCGCCAGCTTGCTACCCAGCGGTGCAGAATGGTCTATCACCAGCATCATGCCGTTGGGTTTGAGGGCTTTTTTAATTTGCCCCATCAAATCTTTGTCGTCAATTTTCCAACCGGGTCCGACGTGATACATGTCGTGATAGCCCATCACGAAAAACACCGCATCCAGACTATTTTCTGCCAGGCCTAATTGATCCACTTCGCGGTCATAGCGCACTACATTTTTTAGAGAACCATCTGCCAAACGAGCTTCCAAATCCTTACCGACGAAAGGCATGTAAGCCTTATTGTTGTGCAACAGGACTTTACCAGTAGCACCGACTTGCTGTGACAGGAGTTCGCTGAAATAGCCATTTCCACCCAAAAGATCCAATACCGTCATGCCTTCTTTGATCGGCATTAAGGCGATGGTCTCGAGTGGTTTACTGGTAACATCGCGCACTTTGTCGGCACTTGAGCGATGTGCTTGGTTCAAGTCGATTTGTGCTGCTGCAATACTGCCGACAGTGGCTATGCTTAGAGCGATGAAACATTGTAGAACTGTTTTTTTCATGTTGTCTCCATCTATAATTTCACGTTAAGAAAAACTTCAATTTATGTTGATAAGTCACTACTGATTACTACTTATTTTTGGCCGCAAGATCGAATTGTTGCGGCTCAACAGTTATCTTCAAATGTCACGTTCCATGACAATGTTGGCTCTTGAATAAACTGGATGCGGGCCTTCCGATACCGTTTGAAAACCATAATTCTTATATAGATGGATAGCAGCCTCTAGTTTGGTGTTGGAGACCAAATAAACCTTTTTCGCATGTATGGTTTTGAGTTTCATCAGACAGTGTTCCATCAGTCGCTTGCTATACGCTTTGCCCTGATGAGCTGGGGAAACCGCCATTCTGGCTAACTCATAAACACCGTCACCCTCATTGAATAAAGCACATACGCCTAGCACTTCATTATCCGACATCAGAAAAAACAGGAAGCCACCGTTGTCGACGACTTGATAAGGATTTGCCGCTAATTTTTTATCCGTTTCTTCGATCTTGAAATAATGACTAATCCATTCTTCATTGAGACGAATGAAATCTTGTAAATGCTCTTTTGAATTTTCGATAATGTGGGTCATGGTTTTTGTAAAGCAGTAGCGATACGCGTCAGTGCATCTATATTTTGGAAGATAGGTACCTTAGCACAATTAAATTAAGGTGCGTAGAGTGCTCATGGCACCAATATGCCGATTCGTCCACTTTGATGGCTGTAGTCAGCTTGCTTGCGATGGCAAGCCCTTGTATTTTTCGCCGTAGATAAACAAGTAGGCGATCGCACGGGAGATAATTTTAAGAACGTTTGGCATGTGGTCAAAGAGTAAGCGTTTCATGTGTGCGATTAGGTTTCAACAGTCGCACCAAAACTTACCTAGGCGTTTGCTACCGAGTATGAGGATCATGCATTTGAGAAAAAATGTGTCTCGATGTGGCAGAAATAGACCCATCTTGATTAGGTATTTTCCTTTTCAGATAATTGTTATCTTTCTCGGCAATCTTATCGACGATACATGCTATTTGAGACACGAGTTGGAATGTTCAATGCGACTTGTACTCATACGTTTGGCTTACATACTCTTAAAACGCCACGCATAGGTTTGACTCACTTTTAGTTGTTCTGGATGCCCTTTTAGTTCCACTAAAATATTACCCATTTCATCGCGACGTGCCTTGGCGATTGCATGCGCGTTGACCACCACACTTCTGT
>CAUPNA010000088.1:0-18461 GCA_963512475.1 uncultured Undibacterium sp. | reverse complement strand
TGATGCGTTTCATTAATATGTGTTTGTCGTGTTAGGGGTAATGTGGAATTGGTATTCAAAGTTTGATCTAAACCTTCTATTCCAAGCGCAAAATGTTCAAATCCAAGCTTGAATTTGAATGTGGACTCATTGCCGAATTCATTGGCTAAACGACGTTCCCAATTGAGCTCGGAACCGAGTGCTTTTCTATCGTCATGCGTCTGTTTTTTTTCATTAAATAATGTCCAATCTGCGAATTCACGTCTCGATACTTTTTGATAAAACAAGTTGTTTTTTAAAGTCAGGATATCACCATTGCCTAACACCCATGTAAAACGCGGATCGATATTGAGTCCTGGATATGATGTTTGTGCCTTCGAACGTGCGTGTTGTGTCGAAATTTTTCCCACTAATCCATCCCATATATTCAGCTCTCGCTCTCTTATTGACGAGAAAGTACCGCCTACAACTCGAACACTTACGCCGTATGAAAATCGGTCGCTCTTATCCGATTGAATAAAATTGATATTCCTTAAAGAATCTGTCGGAGAACGATTTTGGCTCATCATGAAATCGCGGCTAGTCGTTTCTATCTTCTTCATCACAATATTGATGGTTCCGGCGATGGCACGTGTACTCATATCCGCGGTACCCGAACGTAAGATTTCTATGCGTTTAATCTGATTAACATTGATCGTGTCGATGCTCATGCCTCTTGGAAGAGGTTCGCCATCAATAAGGATCTGTGTGTATCCATTGGCTAAACCGCGCATACGAATCTCACTACCAGTGATGGTAATTCCAGCTTGACGCTTGAGAATTTCCGCGATATTGGATTCGCCAAATTGCTTAATTTCTTCTTCTGTTACCACGATTTTTGAGGCAGTGTCCTCGCGTCGTACATCATACTGTTTGGCTGTAATTTCTACCTTCTGCTCTTGTTCAGATTTCGCTGGTGGTTTGTTCGCGAGGTTTTCTTGCGCAAGCGCCTCATGGGGGATGCCTATATAACTCAATATCGTGCATACTAAAATCTGTCGGGGTAGGGATGAGGAAGAAATAGCAGGCATGAAAAAGTCGCTTCAAGAAAGTGATGCAATTTTCAACAATATCACATTGCATTATCTATAACTAGATTTTTTTGACCATGCCAGCATGTTTGTTTTTGCTTTGTAGATTGCTATTTGGATCTTTGGAAAAAACTTCAAGTAGGATGAACATTACAAAGCAAAAAACCGCTAAAAATAGCGGTTTTTTAAAGGTACTTCTATGAGTCGAGATCTACATAAAGCCACTCAACAACAAATCACATACTAGGATAATTCGGCCCACCACCACCTTCAGGTGTCACCCACACGATGTTTTGCGTCGGGTCTTTAATGTCGCAGGTTTTACAGTGCACACAATTCTGCGCATTGATTTGCAGGCGATCTGCACCTTCGTCGGTTTTCACAAATTCATACACACCCGCAGGGCAGTAACGGCTCTCTGGTCCTGCGTATTTCGCCAGGTTGATGTTGACTGGTACGCTTGCATCTTTCAAGGTCAGATGAATAGGCTGATCTTCGGCGTGATTGGTGTTGGAGATAAATACGGAAGACAAACGATCAAAGGTCAGCTTGCCGTCTGGCTTAGGATAGTTGATCGGCGTGAACTCAGAAGCAGGGCGCAGGCAGGCATGATCTGGCGTGGAATGACGCAAAGTCCATGGCGCTTTACCACGCAGTAACACTTGATCTAGCCAGACGAACGGTGAACCGTAAGCGCCTTTTTTTAGTAAATTCTTGACGTTGCGGGCGACGTGTAATTCTTCATGTAACCATGATGCTTCAAATGCTGTTGTGTAGGCTGTCAGTTCATCATGTTGACGTTCTGCACCCAAAGCCTCAAATGCCGCAGTGGCGGCCAGCATACCCGTTTTAATCGCAGCATGGCTGCCTTTGATACGGCTCATGTTCAAGAAGCCTGCATCACAGCCGATTAGAGCGCCACCCGGGAAAGTTAATTTAGGCAGAGATTGCAAACCGCCTGCTGTGATTGCACGTGCACCGTAAGAAATGCGTTTAGCACCCTCGAAGAAACCGCGTATCGTTGGATGCGTCTTAAAACGTTGGAATTCTTCAAATGGTGAGATGTAAGGATTCTCGTAAGCGAGGCCCACGACATAGCCCACTGCGACTTGATTGTTTTCTAAGTGATACAAAAAAGAGCCAGCATAGTCACTCATCATCGGCCAACCTGTCGTATGCACGACTAAGCCTTCTTGATGTTTAGCGGGATCAATTTCCCACAACTCTTTAATACCGAGACCGTAAGACTGCGGATCTTGACCTTTGTCTAGCTCGTATTTCGTAATCATTTGTTTGCCCAGATGGCCGCGTGCGCCTTCTGCAAACAAAGTGTATTTAGCATGCAACTCCATGCCGATCTGGAATGATGGGGACGCTTCGCCTTCGCGGTTCACACCCATATTGCCAGTCGCGACACCTTTGACTGAGCCATCGTCATTGAATAAGACTTCAGCCGCGGCGAAACCCGGGAATACTTCTACGCCCAGTACCTCTGCTTGTTGCGCTAACCAACGTGTGACGTTGGCTAAGGAGACGATGTAATTGCCTTCATTGTGAAAGCATTTTGGCACTAACCAATTCGGTGTTTTGAATGCGCTATTTTCCGTTAAAACATAGATGCGATCTTCGGTGACTGGTGTATTCAGCGGTGCGCCTAGTTCTTTCCAGTTTGGGAAGAGTTCAGTCAGGGCGATCGGATCCATGATAGCGCCAGAGAGAATATGCGCGCCTGGTTCGCCACCTTTTTCCAACACAACGACGGACACTTCTTTGCCACTTTCTGCTGCTAATTGTTTGAGTTTGATCGCCGCAGACAAGCCAGCTGGACCACCGCCGACGATGACGACGTCATATTCCATCGCGTCGCGTGGACCGTATTCTTCTAGTAATTTTTGTGAAGTAGTCATAATAATCAGGGCTTTCTAATTTGGATGCAGTCGCTAGCAAAAGTTGATGCACGATCTTATGGGCACTCACACAAATGCGCAAGGCGATCGACTAGTGGTGGATTTCTAATGCCGGATTCTTGTTGTATTTTGAATTGCTCTTTATAGCGGGATTATCCCAGATTTTTGCGCACTTGCCTGTATGCTGAGCTCGGAAAAGCGGTGATTTGACCCGCGAAAATGCGTTTTTCTGACGAAAAAACGATTTGCTTGACATCTCCTTAGTCGCATTTTCCCATCATAATGTTGATTGCGAGTATGATTCGAGCAATTTGTTGAGTTGAATTATCCTCGGATAGGACACTTGTTAGGCATTGTTAAAGCGGTTTTTAGATCGAAGTTTTTGATCACAATTTTGTTGGAGATGAATATGGGTATAGAAGTCAATTTTGAGGGCAAAGTCGCCCTCATTACCGGTGCATCAAGTGGTTTGGGCGCACGTTTTGCGAAAGTGCTGGCAATGGCTGGCGCGCAGGTCGTATTGGCATCACGCCGCATTGACCGTCTAAAAGAATTACGTGCGGAGATCGAGGCCGAAGGCGGCGCTGCGCATGTGGTCGCATTAGATGTGACCGATTATGCGAGTATCAAATCAGCAATTGCCCACGCAGAAACCGAAGCGGGTCCTATTGATATTCTCATTAATAATTCGGGTGTATCGACTCAGCAAAAATTAGTCGACGTGACGCCAGAAGAATACGCTTTCGTGATGGATACCAACCTGCGAGGTGCTTTCTTTGTTGCCCAAGAAACCGCGAAGCGTATGATTACTCGCTATAAAGGTGATCATAAAAAACAGCATAGAATTATCAACATCGCTTCAGTTGCTGGGTTGCGTGTGATACCTCAATTAGGTATTTACTGCATTAGTAAAGCCGCGGTAGTACAAATGACCAAAGCGATGGCGGTGGAGTGGGGGAAATTCGGTATTAATGTCAATGCGATTTGTCCTGGCTATATTGAAACTGAAATCAATTCAGAACATTTTCAAACTGAGCAGGGCAAGAAATTGATCGATATGCTGCCACGTAAGCGTGTCGGCACTCCTGAAGATTTAGATGGGCTATTGCTGCTGTTGGCCGCAGAGGAGTCACGCTTTTTGAACGGCTCTATCGTCGCCGCTGATGATGGTCTTAGTGTGACTTAAGTCTATTTCTGGCTGCGAAGCTAGTTATTCCTCGCTCACATTCGTGGAGTCGTTGCCTCGGTATTTATTAGATGTACCGAGTCAAAAATTCTATAAGTCAAAGTCGAAAGATACATCATCCCTGCATGTGCGGGGATGATGCCTCCACAAATTTAGTTGACTTTTGTCAGTCTAAACCAGTTCAAATTCCAACCGCCATTGTTCACTTTAATGCCGAATTTATGCGAGCCTGCAGTGAGACTCACATTATGCTTGACTGTCGTCCATGTTTGCCAGCCACCAGTCGCGGGAATGTTAATCGCACCGTAAGAAGGTGTGCCTCCAGCTTCTTCCAATACTAAATTGCCGCCACCACTCAAACTCGCGACACGATATTCCACTTGGTAAGTGCCAGAGCTAGGAATATTCACGGCAGGGTAAGACATCCAGTCGCCTACGTCGATGTAACCGACATTCATACCTCCGCCCGCATCGCTCGTGTTTTCGAGTTTGACACCATTCATAACGAGATAGTCCTCACCTTGAATTGTGATGCCATCGCCTGGAGGCAAAGAGCCCGATTCAAACTTGATCCAATTTAGGTTGAAGCCACCATTCTTGGCTGAGATTGCCAAGTTCTGTTTGCCCGCTGCAAGGTTCACTGTGTGACTCACATTAGTCCAGGTTTGCCAGCCACCAGTAAAGGGCACATTCACAGTGCCATAGCTTGGGGTGCCGCCCGCTTGTTCTAGTTGCAATACTCCAGTACTCGTAGCACTTGCAACACGATAAGTGATCTTGTAACTGCCAGCCGCTGGTACGTCAACGCTATAGCTCATCCAGTCGCCGGTATCGATATAGCCGACGTTTTGGCCGCCGCCCACATCACTGGTACTTTCTGTTTGTACACCAGACATACTACAAAATGCTTCCGCTTCCCATGTGCCTGGGGCAGCGAATGTCGTACACGTTGGTGTAGAACTGGGCCAAGACGAGATTATGCTTTTGGCGAGATTGCCTGATGCTGTCAATTGTGAAGCACCCCAATTACCTGTGGCGCTGGCACCTGGAGTCAGGGCGGAAGAACCTTCATTCTTATCATTCAAAGCCCAGTTCGCGTTGCTGATGTTGTTGCGTTTCATGAAGTCGACCCAGGCTGCAGTCTCACCGGCATTCACGGCGCCATCGCCAGAAGCGCCGACTGAACCCCATTCGGTGACGAAGAGTGGAATTCCATTGTTCAAGGCGGTGGTTGCCCAATCGCGCAAGTACTGACCATGGCTACCAGCGTAGAAGTGCAGGGTATATGCAATATTTTTATAGCCTGTGATCGGATCGCGTGATGCTTCATCCACTCTTTGTGACCATTGAGGCGTGCCAACAATAATTAAGTTGTTCGCGTCGATGGCGCGAATCGCGGCGATCACCGCATTGGCATAGGGCTTGATAGTGCCGCTCCATGAGACTTGCAAAGGCTCGTTGTAAATCTCGTAAATCACGTTTGGATAGCTCTTATAGGTGCGCGCCATCTCTTGAAAAAACGCAATTGACTGTGCTTGATAGTCCTCGGCGTGGTGTGTATGCCAATCGATGATGACATACATGTCGTTAGCGATGGCAGCATCAACGACGGCTTTTACTCGCGCTTTGTTACTCGCAGGATCTTGTAGGTAGCCGCCATCGTCATTGACACCCATGGCAGCGCGCACAATAGTGGATTTCCAGTCACGTTTTAATGTGCCGACCACGCCTGCGTTATAGAATTTTTCTCCACCCCAATTGTTGTTACTCCAAAAGAGACTATTGCCCGCAAAGCTTGCCACTTGACCACCCGCGAGCACCTTGTTGCCGCTCGTGCTTAATGGTTGCACTGCTTGTGCATTGACGCCAAACATGAGTGCCAGACTACAGATGCAGACTTTGAGTAGTCGGGAGATGGCCGAACTTGTCTGCAACATGTCTGACTGTGACCGTAAACCCAGAGGTGGGGGGAATTGACTAAGTGTGTTCATTTCGTCTCTCTTTATAGTTGGAAAATTAAATTAACAAACCAGCTGTTGTGAACCCTTGACAAGCTTGTAGTGACCAAACACGGGGGCGCATCATAGAGCAAACCAGCAATGACGATCCGGACGACATTGCCATCACTCTACAGAGCAAATTTGAGCACTTTGTTTTCCTGCCATCTTGCGATGTGCAGGATGTCAAGCGAAAGCGTTTTTCTGAGGAGATATCAACTAAAAGTCGTGCGCCGATAGAAGCCAAGGTGTAACACTGCTTCCTGCTTTCGCTGGAAAGCTTAAGTGTGTGACCTTGGCTAATAACTTTGCATGAATCCCATTCCGACTTCTTAAATGACACATCTTGAAAACGATTTCAGATGCGAGATTAGCATTCTTTTTCAGCATTTGGAATCGTTTCCATGCGACTTTGGAAAATATTTTATTGTTGCGAAGCAGCATTCTAAAAAATAACGAAGACCAACGCGTGATGATCTCAGTTTATTGAGCAAGGAGAGCACGAGGTGGAGGGATTTGCGTTTACTTCATTGAGCTTGCTTGAGGCTAATTGAGCGCTCGTAAGGATGTTATCGATGTCGACATCGATCAGCCTTCCAATATCAATTGGCGATCCGTAGCAGTTTATTGATGAGCTCGCTCGAACTTGCTGCATTCAGTTTTTTCATGAGATTTGCTCTATACATTTCCACGGTTCTCGGGCTGAGTTCAAGCTGTCGTGCGATCAGTTTGCTCGTTTTTCCATCGACGATGAGTGCTGCAATCTCACGCTCACGTGCCGTCATCTCTGGCGAAACCGAGCGTTTGGCACTGAGGTCATCAAAAGTCCAAATGCCGGCGGCGTGTGGGTCTTCGGCGTGAAGTGAGCGGCCCGAAACATGGCACCAAAACAGTTCTTGGCTGGCGCGTCTCATGATACGCTCGTCGGAATACCAGCCTGTGGTGTTTAAAATGGGTACGATGCGGGCGCCCATACGTTCGAATTCATCAGAACTAGGGTATAAGGTCAAAAACGACTCGCCAATTAAGGATTCTTTGGTATACCCGAACATCGTCGCCAGGGCATCGTTGCAGGCAATAATGCGTCGATTTTGAGAGACGCACATGCCAATCGGCGCCATGCGGAAAATTGCTTCAAAGTCGATCGTGAGAGTGTGAACCATGTACTAAGAAACCAAGGTGAGTTTGCCGTCATCAGTGTGGAGCCTTGCCTAGCGCCGACGAGTATCGAAGCATACCTTGAAGTTTGCTACTTGGCGAGACTCTATCTTCAGTGAAATAGACAGAAACCAGATTGAAGAAATCATAGTAAATGAGTTCGGACTAGTAGTTCTACGGTATTGCATTCAAGTAGCGCCAGTTCTATGCTTGATTGTTTTAAAAATCAGATTGATTTCGCAGTTGACTATTTATTGCAATTTCTAACCAGAGGGAGACGTATGAATAAGCTCTATCCAGATGCCGCATCCGCATTAGCAGACATCGTTCAAGATGGACAAACCATCGCCGTGGGCGGTTTCGGTTTGTGTGGTATTCCTGAAGCCTTGATCGCTGCGTTGCGCGACAGTGGCAAACAAAACTTAACCGCTATTTCTAATAACGCCGGTGTTGATGGTTTTGGTCTTGGACAATTGTTGCAGACACGCCAAATCAAAAAAATGATTTCATCTTATGTGGGTGAAAACAAAGAATTCGAACGCCAATATCTGGCGGGTGAATTGCAATTGGAATTCACTCCACAAGGCACTTTAGCCGAAAAGTTGCGTGCTGGTGGCGCTGGCATCCCGGCATTCTTTACCAAAACGGGTGTCGGTACGATAGTCGCAGAAGGCAAAGAAGTACGTGAATTTGATGGCGAACAGTATGTAATGGAACGTGCTTTGGTGGCTGACGTGTCTTTGGTGAAAGCGTATAAGGCGGACAAAGCGGGTAATTTGGTCTACCGCAAAACGGCGCGTAACTTCAACCCGAATGTCGCGATGGCGGGCAAAATTACGATTGTTGAAGTCGAACACCTAGTGGAAATTGGCGAGATTGATCCGGATGATGTTCACACACCTGGCATCTACGTACATCGTATTGTTGTCAATGCGAATCCAGAAAAACGCATCGAGCAACGCACTGTAACGCCGAGCTAATCAGACAACAATATAGAGGACATCATCATGGCATGGAATCGTGACGAAATGGCTGCACGCGCAGCACAAGAATTACAAGATGGTTTTTACGTAAATTTGGGAATTGGTTTGCCGACTTTGGTCGCAAATCATGTGCCTAATCATATGGAAGTATGGTTGCAATCTGAAAATGGCTTACTCGGTATCGGACCGTTCCCGACTGAAGATCAGGTCGATCCAGATTTGATTAATGCGGGTAAGCAAACCGTTACGACTTTGGCGGGTTCATCGATTTTCAGCTCTGCCGATTCATTCGCCATGATCCGTGGCGGTAAAATTAATGTGGCAATTTTGGGTGCGATGCAAGTCTCAGAAAAAGGCGACCTCGCGAATTGGATGATTCCAGGGAAAATGGTCAAGGGCATGGGCGGCGCGATGGATTTGGTCGCTGGCGTTGGTCGTGTTGTAGTCTTGATGGAGCATGTGGCTAAAGGCGATGCGCACAAAATTTTGAAAGCCTGTAATTTGCCATTAACCGGTGTGGCTGTGGTGGATCGCATTATCACTGATTTGGGTGTTCTGGATGTTACTGCAAATGGATTGAAATTGGTCGAGCTTGCGCCCGGTGTGACGAAAGAAGAAATTCAATCGAAGACCGAGGCAGCGATCGATATGAGTGATATCTAAAATTTAGCTAGTACCGATAAAAAAACCTGAAGTGCTAGCTTCAGGTTTTTTTATTGGAGGGTGCTGTGTGTGTTGCATTCGATAGTTTGTGCCCATCTTAAGCCGCACAAAAAGAACAGGGGTGGTCTATTTCTTTGGCGCAGTCGCCGCATAGGGCTTAACATCGCCACAATCCGTACTCAACCATTTCCCGCTTGTTTCGATATGTTGGTTAACTGGCCGATTATTTGACACGCCTTTGAAATCGTAGACCGACTGCAGGGTTTTGTCGCTATAAGTTGCTTTGATGATCCCTGTTCCTTTTAGTCTAGGGCCATCACATACCATTTCCACAGTGGAAGTATTTCCAGTTCGGCTGCTGCTTTTTTCCTTGCAGTCGCCAGGATTGTTTTGCAATGGATTCTTACCAACTTTGTCCGTCATTTCTGCAGTTACACACATTTTCTGTGTTGCAGCGCCATTTTCCATAGCCGGTATTTTAATCCCACGTTTTTTTAATTCCTCCAGTTGGGCTGGAGGGATTGCGGGCATGCTTTTTAGCATATCTGAACGTACCGTCATTTCCCAAAGTCCTGGTTTCATCTTCTCTTGCGCTTGTGCGGTCAGAGTCATCGCACATAAGCCTATCGACAACACTAACCGGCGACTAATTGAGACTGTGCTTGCTGATATGTAATGCTTCATGTGCTTCTCCAAAGTTTGATTTGATTGGGAATGAAGGGAGCTTGCTTTATTTTGCTGTGAATTACTGCGCCACCCAGCCGCCATCCATATTCCAGGCAACGCCACGGATTTGTGTCGCCGCATCACTACAAAAAAATACTGCCAGAGCACCTAACTGTTCAGGTGTGACAAATTCACCAGATGGCTGCTTTTCAGATAGCAGGGATTTTTTTGCTGCTTCGTTGCTGATGCCATCACGCTCCGCGCGTGCGTCTACTTGTTTTTGTACCAGCGGTGTCAATACGAATCCCGGGCAAATGGCGTTGCAAGTAATTGCTGTGTCTGCTGTTTCTAAAGCGGTGGTTTTCGTAAAGCCGATCAAGCCGTGTTTCGCTGCGACGTAAGCGGATTTTTGTGCGGATGCGACCAAGCCATGAACTGAGGCGATATTGATGATGCGACCCCAATTTTTGGCGCGCATGGAAGGTAAGGCAAGGCGCGTAGTATGAAACGCTGAACTCAAATTAATCGCGATAATCGCATCCCATTTTTCAACCGGAAAATCTTCAATCGCAGCAACGTGTTGAATGCCCGCGTTATTGACCAGAATATCAACGCCACCAAATTCGGTTTGCGCCTGCGTCATCATGTCTGCGATTTGTGTTGCCTGAGTCATGTCGGCATTCGAGTACATGGTCTTTACTTGAAATTCTTGTTCTATGGCTGTTCTTAGTTGTGCGATTTCTTGCGCATCGCCGAAACCATTCAGGCAAATGTTCGCGCCAGCTGCCGCCAGTGAACGTGCAATGCCTAAACCGATTCCAGAAGTCGAACCGGTAACTAAAGCTGTTTTTCCAACAAGTACAGGTGTTTGCATACTATTTCCTAGTGAAATATAAAATATAGTGGGAGAAAAAACGTCATTGCAGCGATTTTATGCCAAAGCCTCGGTAAAATGGCAGCTAACCTGTTCAATCTTGCAAAGAAATTTTCTATGGCCTTCACTCGTCAAACCGTGCAATGCATCTCTCCCGCTGGTCTGCATACTATGTCATATAAGGAGTGGGGGGATCCGCAAAATGCCAAGGTCCTAATTTGCGTGCATGGCGTGACCCGTGTTGCTGATGATTTCGATATGTTGGCACAAGCATTGGAAACTGAATATCGAATTATTTGCCCTGATGTAGTTGGGCGCGGGCAGTCAGGTCGTTTGCCGAATCCCCAACTTTACCAAATTCCACAATATGTGAGTGATATGGTCACTTTGCTGGCACGCGCCAATGCGGATACGGTTGATTGGTTTGGAACATCGATGGGCGGTTTGATCGGTATGGTGTTGGCGTCAATGAAAAATAGTCCGCTTCGTAAGCTGGTATTGAATGATGTCGGACCGAGTTTGAATTTTGATGGTTTAAAGCGAATAGGTGATTCGATTGCGCAAGATGTGCGTTTTGATACTTTCGAAGAGGCTCTACGATTCATTCGTGAAGTTTCTATCTCGTTTGGCCCGCATTCTGAAGCGGAATGGCACAAAATCGCGCGCGATGTGCTGAAGCAAGATGCTGACGGTAAATGGGTGCGTCACTATGATTTGAGTCTGGCGATTCCTGTGCAGGCGACCACGGCAGAAGTCGCTGCTATAGGCGAAAAAATGTTGTGGGCTGCCTATGATGCAATCACTTGTGAGACTTTACTGATCCGTGGTGCGGAGTCCGATTTGCTGTCGAAAGCAACTGCGGCTCAGATGCAAGAGCGCGGGCCTCGTGCAGAGATGGTGGAAATAGCGGGTGTGGGGCATGCGCCGACTTTCGTTCAGCTGGATCAAATCGCCATCGTTAAAGAATTTTTATTGCGATAGCTTATTTTCGATACTTTATTTTCG
The DNA here is from genome assembly GCA_963512475.1 of uncultured Undibacterium sp. Classification (GTDB taxonomy): domain Bacteria; phylum Pseudomonadota; class Gammaproteobacteria; order Burkholderiales; family Burkholderiaceae_D; genus Undibacterium. The sequence continues at coordinate 6,973 of CAUPNA010000088.1, read as the reverse complement.
ATACTTCATTTTCAATAATTTATACGAGATTTTTTGGGAGTTTTTTATTATGTTGCAGCGATTTCATGTTGGTCCGCGCTTGTCCGAATATGCGATTTTTAATCAAGTAGTTTATCTTGCGGGCCAAGTGCCTGAAGATACCTCGCAAGATATCGTCGGGCAAACACAAAATGTGTTGGCACAGATTGATCGCTTGTTGCTGGAAGCTGGTAGCGATAAGACTCGTATTTTAATGTGTCAGATTTTTATCACAGACTTGGCAAACATGGCAGGAATGAATCAGGCATGGGACGCTTGGGTCGCCGCTGGCAATACTCCACCACGCGCCACGGTTCAAGCGGCATTGGCAAATCCTGATTGGTTAGTTGAGATCGTTGTGACAGCAGCACAAGAATAATATGGTTTCTCTATCAGCGACAATTTCTGAAGCAGCTTTGGTTGATGGCCTGTCGGAGGCCGATGCAGCGCGTGTGATGCAGGCGCTTGAATTCGTAACGCCTTTTTACGAAGATCACTGCATTTTGACCGAACAAAACACCTTGCAATTTGTGGTCGGTGTGACCTCTACTTTGGCTTTGCTTAGAACGGACGTTGATACGCGCATTGCGGGCTTATTGTTTGAATTGTCCGAAGTCAATCCACTAGCCGCCGCCAAGATTGAAGTTAAATTTGGTAAGGAAATTGCTGAGTTGGTTGCTGGTGTGAGGCGCTTGATGCGCTTGCGCGAAGCGACCTTGACACAGCACGATGTAGGACGTGGTAAAGATGATGCCGAACGTACAGCTTCACAGATGGAGGTGTTGCGTAAGATGGTGTTAGCCATGGCTAACGATATGCGCGTTGTTTTGGTAAGGTTGGCATCGCGATTGACCAGCCTGCGTTATTTTGCCGAATGTAAGCGCGATGATGGTGCAGTTCAACAATTCGCTAGTGAAACGATGGATTTGTACGCGCCATTGGCAAATCGTCTCGGCGTTTGGCAACTGAAATGGGAATTGGAAGATTTATCGTTCCGCTTTTTAGAACCAGAGCAATATAAACGCATCGCCAAAATGCTGGAGGAAAAGCGAGTTGAGCGCGAAAGTTTTGTTGTCTCTGCTATCGCTCGTTTGGAAAAAGAGTTAGCTGCAGTTGATGTAAAAGCCGAAGTCAGCGGTCGTCCCAAGCACATCTTTAGTATTTGGAAAAAGATGAAAGGGAAGAAAGTAGACTTTGATGAACTTTATGATGTGCGTGCGTTTCGCGTCATCGTCGATGACATTAAGGATTGCTACACCGTATTAGGCATCTTGAATAACTTGTGGACGCCGATTCCTAAAGAGTTTGATGACTATATTTCTCGTCCTAAACCGAATGGCTATAAGTCTCTGCATACAGTGGTGATTGTCGACGATGGTCGCCCATTAGAAGTTCAAATCCGGACAAAGGAGATGCATCAGTTTTCAGAGTTTGGTGTGGCAGCGCATTGGCGGTACAAAGAATCGGGCGGGTCGAATTTTTCTGCGCATGAATACGATGAAAAAATCGCCTGGTTGCGTCAACTATTAGCGTGGAAAAATGAAGTTTCCGATGTCGTTGTCGATCAAGAGCAGTTGCAGCGTGAATGGGTGGAGAAAGTCAAAGCTGCGACTTTGGATGATAGGATTTACGTGTTGACACCGCAAGCTAGGGTGATCGAACTGCCAACTGGTGCGACGCCTGTTGATTTCGCTTATCAGTTGCATACCGATGTCGGACATCGGTGCCGTGGGGCTCGAGTTGATGGGGTAATGGTGCCGCTCAATACTAAGTTAAAGAATGGGCAAACCGTAGAAATCATTACCCTGAAAAGTGGCTCGATTCAGACAGGCCCCTCGCGTGATTGGTTGACGCCTGAGTACACTGTTGGCACCCGTACTCGCAGCAAGATTCGTGCATGGTTTAATGCCATTGATCAGGAAATGACGCTGTCCAGTGGACGGGGGATGATAGAGAAAACCTTGCAGCGCGAAGGCAAGACCTCTGTTAATTTAGAAGAGCTTGCACGTAAGCTTAGTTTTGCTAGTCTGGACGATTTGTTCCTGGCAGTTGGTAAAGAAGAGTTTAGTTTACGTCAGGTTGAAGTTGCACTGCGTGATAACCCTGAACCAGAAGCAGATGCTGAACTTTTTGTTGCCAACAAAAGCCGAGCGTCAAGCGTGGTGCAAGGTGCCAAATCCGGTGTCTTGGTGGTCGGTACTGACGGCCTGATGACACAGTTGGCGCGCTGTTGTAAGCCGGCACCGCCTGACGATATTGTTGGTTTTGTCACTCGCGGCAAAGGCGTGTCTATCCATAGATTGACTTGCAAAAACTTTTCAGAAATGCGCAACAAAGCGCCCGAGCGTGTTATTCAAACGACTTGGGGTGACGCTGGTAAGGATAGTTTATATCCCGTCGATATTTTCGTTATGGCGCAAGATAGGCAGGGATTGCTGCGCGATATTTCCGAAGTATTTTCGCGCGAGAAAATCAATGTGATCGGAGTCAATACACAAAGTGCAAAAGGACATGCCAAGATGTCGTTCACGGTAGAAATTAATGGTACGACACACCTGCAAAAAGCGATAAAAGTGATTCAAGAAGTGCTTGGTGTGCAGGAAGTTCGTCGCGCTTAATTTTTATCAATTGATGTGATTTGATATTAAGCGTGTGCTTAGTTGCTTAGCTAGGTGTATGGCTGGGCGAGTAGGCTTCAATGTTGATGATTGCAGTGGGTCTCATCAAATTCTTCATCGAATTCGTTATCGAATTCGCTATCGTTTAGCACTTCAGCTTGTAAGGTAATGTGGTCAATGCCGTGCTTTTCTAAAAGCATTTTTTTAATGCTTTCTAAAATGCGTGGCCAAGCACTGAGGTCGTCGATTTCTAAATGACCTATTAATGCTGGTTGGCCTGGCGACATATCCCAGATATGTAAGTCATGCACGGAAACCACGCCTGCAGTTGCCTCTAAGTCATCACCAATTTGTATATAATTAATTTGGTGAGGCACGCCTTTCATTAAAAAATGAAAGGATTCTTTGAGTACACCTATTGTCGATTTTAATATCAATAGTGAGACGAATACAGATAGAATTGGATCTATCGGCATCCAGCCCGTGTAGTAAATGATGGCACCAGAGACGATGGCTGCAACCGAGCCTAGTAAGTCTCCCATCACATGAATCAACGCGGCGCGCGTATTCATACTGTCTTTGTCATGTGATAAAACCCAGGCAACAATAATGTTGATCGTTAAGCCAATTGCGGCAACAATTATGACCATCCCACCTTGAACTTTTTCTGGTGTCGCCAGTCGTTGCAAGGCTTCAAAGCTGATCCATGCCACGACACCTAACATGATCAATCCATTGACGAAGGCGGCCAGTGCTTCTGAGCGTCCAAAACCAAATGTGTGTTTAGCAGTAGGTGGACGCTTCGCAATTATCTGTGCGAGAAGTGCAAGTCCAAGTGCGGCGGAGTCCGTCACCATATGACCTGCATCTGAAATTAATGCTAAAGAGTTTGATAAAAAACCAAATACGATTTCGACACTAGCAAAGAATAGTGTCAGACCCAATGCCCACGCCAATATCGATTGGCTGCGATCCGCAAAAAAATGTTGGTGCGTGGCATCGCCGTGACGGTGCGCGTGAAGGTGAGCGCTTTTTTCTGGATTGTTATGTGCGCGAGAATCGTGGGGCATGTCTGGCTAGTTTCAGGAAATGAAGGTGAGCTGTATTGTAAGTGATTTATGTGGGCTTGAAGACGGTATATGATTTGCCGATGCTTAATGCTAGGCGTGATGCTATGCTTAATTGACTGAACATTAGGTACTAGTGATCTGTCGGATTTTTAGAAAATTACTAAAAAGCACTTTACGGCTGCGGCGATGTTTGCTATAGTCTCGGCTCTTCGGGCGGTTAGTTCAGCTGGTTAGAATACTTGGTCGACATCCAAGGGGTCGCAGATTCGAATTCTGCACCGCCCACCAGAATTTTTAGTAAAAATAAGTAGTATTTTGTAAGAGCGAGAAAGGCATCATGGTTATGACACCGCGAACTACGATCACATTCCATTGTGAGCGACGCTAGTCGAGGTGTTTTTTCGTCTTCAAGTACGATAAGAAAAACGCGGCTAGTCCGCGTTTTTTTTCGTCCAAAGATTTGTTCAAATTTTAAACTAGTATTTTTTTTGGCTTAGGCCCGTATGGAGATGAATATGATTTCAATTCGATTGCCCGATGGTTCGCAACGACAATTTGAGTCCGCTGTCACAGTGGCGCAGGTTGCTGCCAGTATAGGTGCGGGTTTGGCGAAAGCGGCTTTGGCTGGTAAGGTCAATGGTAGATTGGTCGATACTTCGCATTTGATCGAATCCGATGCAGATTTGGCGATTGTTACGGATAAAGATGCGGATGGTTTGGAGGTGATTCGCCACTCGACCGCCCATTTATTGGCTTATGCGGTGAAAGAATTATTTCCAGAAGCCCAAGTCACTATCGGTCCTGTGATCGAAAATGGTTTTTACTATGACTTCTCTTACAAGCGCCCATTTACACCAGATGATCTGCTAGCGATTGAAAGGAAAATGACGGAACTGGCGAAGATGGACGAACCTGTCACTCGTAAGGTTTTGCCGCGTGATGAAGCGGTTGCTTATTTTAAATCTATCGGTGAATCCTATAAAGCCGAAATCATTGAATCGATTCCTGCTGATCAGGATGTCTCGCTTTACACGGAAGGTAGTTTTACGGATTTGTGCCGTGGTCCGCACGTGCCATCAACTGGCAAACTCAAAGTATTCAAGCTAATGAAATTGGCCGGTGCGTATTGGCGCGGTGACTCTAAAAACGAAATGCTGCAACGTGTATACGGCACAGCTTTTGCGAAAAAAGAAGATCAGGAGCAATACCTGCACATGTTGGAAGAGGCAGAGAAACGCGATCATCGTAAGTTGGGTAAGACTTTGGATTTATTCCACTTCCAAGATGAAGCACCTGGCTTGATTTTCTGGCATCCAAAAGGCTGGACGATTTGGCAGCAAGTTGAGCAATACATGCGGAAAGTCTATCAAGACTGCGGCTATCAAGAAGTGAAAGCACCGCAGATTTTGGATCGTACTTTGTGGGAAAAGACCGGTCACTGGGAAAACTATCGCGAAAATATGTTCAGTACTGAATCTGAAAATCGTAATTACGCATTGAAGCCAATGAACTGTCCAGGTCATGTACAGATTTTTAATTCGAATATGCGCAGTTACCGCGAATTGCCTTTGCGTTACGGCGAATTTGGTCAATGCCATCGCAATGAGCCGTCAGGTGCTTTGCACGGCATCATGCGTGTTCGCGGCTTTACCCAAGATGATGGTCATATCTTCTGTACCGAAGATCAGATTCAAGATGAGGTGATGGCTTTTCATCCACAGGCAATGAAAGTGTACGACGATTTTGGCTTTGAAAATATCCAAATTAAGTTGGCTTTGCGCCCTGATAATCGCATTGGCTCTGAAGAAATTTGGGATAAGGCAGAAGAGACTTTACGTGCGGCTCTGCGTAATTGCGGCATGACTTGGGAGGAGTTGCCAGGTGAGGGTGCTTTCTACGGTCCTAAAATTGAGTATCACTTGAAAGATAGCTTGGGACGTCCATGGCAAGTCGGGACGATGCAGGTGGATTTCTCTATGCCGGGTCGTTTAAGTGCTGAGTATGTGTCGGATGATAACTCGCGTAAAGTGCCGGTTATGCTGCATCGTGCGATTGTTGGTTCGATGGAAAGATTTATCGGCATTTTGATCGAAAATCATGCTGGCGCTTTGCCAACTTGGTTAGCTCCTGTACAAGTAGCGGTGTTGAATATTTCCGAGTCTCAGGCTGAATATGCCAAATCTGTCGCAGAAAACCTGAAAAAACAAGGATTTAGAGTGCATACAGATTTGCGTAATGAGAAGATTACCTATAAAATACGCGAACATTCCATGCAAAAATTGCCTTACATCATCGTAGTCGGTGATAAAGAACGGGATGCAAATACAGTGGCTGTGCGTACGCGCGGTAATCTGGACTTGGGTGTAATGACTCAGGAAGCCTTCTTAGATCGCCTTAAAAACGACTTGGAAACCAAGGTTTAACCAGCTTTGCCCGCGAAAAAGCGCAGCCTGTTTATTTAAATTTTTGAAGGAAACTAAGATAGCTACCGATAAGTCACATCGCATCAACGGCGAGATTACAGCGATAGAAGTGCGTCTGTCCGGCGTTGAGAACGAGCCTTTAGGCATTGTTAAATTAAGTGAAGCATTTCGCTTAGCCGAAGAGGCCGAAGTAGATTTGGTGGAAATCGCGCCAACCGCGCAGCCACCTGTTTGCCGATTGATGGATTACGGCAAATTTAAGTATCAAGAGCAGAAGAAAGCACACGAAGCCAAACTGAAGCAAAAGGTTGTTTTGGTCAAGGAAGTCAAATTCCGTCCAGGTACAGATGATGGTGATTACAACATTAAGTTGCGTAATCTCACTAGATTCTTGGATGACGGTGATAAAACTAAAATTACCTTGCGTTTCCGTGGTCGTGAAATGGCTCACCAAGAAATTGGTATGCGTATGCTAGAAAAGCTGAAACTTGATCTTGAGCCGTACGGTCAGGTTGAACAGTTTCCTAAGATGGAAGGACGCCAAATGGTTATGATCCTTTCACCGAAAAAGAAAAAGTAAGTCGGTGAGCCCATAAATCCAATTGTAGGGCGCATTACTTCGTTGTTTGTCCTCGCAATACCTCTTAGTATTGCTGCGGGAAACGCCTAGTACTGCATCCCTAAAATTGAATTTCTGAGTTCACCTTGCGGTCTCGAAGTTGGAGCGCAAAATAAAGAATTTGTAGTGACAACGATTCGCAAGTATCGCCGTCGCGTCAAAGGGTATTGAACTCGATTTCAAACCCATACTAAGTGAGAAGTAGGCATCCAAGAGCAACGTCAT
>CAUPNA010000087.1:0-18718 GCA_963512475.1 uncultured Undibacterium sp. | reverse complement strand
GGCGAGTCATGTTGAACCGTGATGTGATGCCTCGTCTACGCATCAACCAGATGTATGCAGGCTTAATGAAACAGCAACGCGGAGATCCTTGCCTGAATCCGCAACTACAAGAGGCGCGCTGGCTGATCAAAAATATGCGCCAACGTTTCGACACTATTTTGCGCGTGGCACAAGCCATAGTGGAAAGGCAATATAATTTTTTCACGCATGGCGCGGTCGCAATGAGACCCCTTGTTTTGCGCGAAATAGCTGATACACTGGGATTACACGAGAGCACTATTTCACGTGTAACAACTCAAAAATTTATGCTGACACCACACGGCATGTTTGAGTTGAAATATTTTTTCGGTAGTCACGTCGCAACGGAAACGGGTGGTGAAGCATCTTCCACAGCGATACGGGCTCTGATCAAACAATTAATAGGAGAAGAAGACCAGAAAAAACCCCTCTCGGATAGCAAGATCGCCGACATATTGGGAGAACAAGGCATGGTCATCGCGCGTCGTACCGTTGCAAAGTACCGCGAGGCTCTGAAAATTCCCCCAGTCAGTCTAAGAAAATCTTTATAAACCAGTTCTTGAAATATTGTTTTCTATCGTTATATATGATTTAGCTCAAAACAAATCTCTGCCAATGAGCGATCGTAGTAATGGCAATATAGAATCAAATAAAGCAATATCACCATAGGAGCGTAGTATGAATCTCACCATCAGTGGACACCACGTCGAAGTTACTCCTGCAATTCGTGAATATGTACAAACCAAGCTAGAGCGGGTAAGACGACACTTCGATCAAGTCATTGATATCGCCGTCATCCTGACGGTCGATAAGCTCCGAGAAAAGGACAAACGCCACAAAGCGGACATCAATTTGCATCTCAGCGGTAAAGATATTCATGTAGAAAGTCTGGCGCACGATTTGTATGCTGCCATCGACGCCTTAATCGACAAACTCGATCGTCAGGTCATCAAACACAAGGATAAAATTCAAGACCATCAACATGATGCGATCAAACATATCCCTGACCCAGCGTCTACACAACTAGATTAATATACAGTACTGATTCATCAATTCGATGATCCACAGGACGCTTTTTAGCGTCCTTTTTTATACCCATTGAAACATAAATAAAAGCAATTGCGCCTAAATTGCGATCCAGTATGTCCCTCTACGCCTGATCCCGTAAGGTAGAATTCTAAAATCACTATTTTCGACAGATAAAAATGAGCTCCCACGTCCTAACCGAAATCCGTAATCATGTTGGCATCATTACTTTAGATCGTCCCAAGGCATTAAACTCCTTGTCCTTAGATATGGTTCGTGGGCTAACCGCCACTTTACGCGCTTGGCATAACGATCCCGAGATTCATGCTGTATTCATTCACAGCAGTAGTGAGAAAGCTTTTTGTGCCGGTGGCGATATTCGTTTCTTCTACGATGTTGGCACCTTAACGCCTATGGGTGACAGTGCACTACTGGAAGACTTTTTCACCGAAGAATATGCACTCAATCATTTAATTCATTTCTACCCCAAACCTTATATCGCGTTGATGAACGGCGTAGTCATGGGCGGCGGCATGGGTATCGCACAATCAGGGGTTGCAAGTCGTTTGCGCATCGTCACTGAACGTACCAAAATGGCGATGCCAGAAGTCAATATTGGATTATTTCCCGACGTGGGCGGCGGTTACTTTCTCAATCAAACGCCGGGAGAGATTGGTACGTATTTAGGACTCACTGGAGAGATAATTCAGGCCGCCGATGCTATCTATGCCAACTTAGCTGATATCTATATTCCAACGGTACAACTTCCGGCTTTAATGGAGCTAATTGCGCACAATACAGAGGCAGATTTACGTGTTGCAATTCGTCGATTTGCAGCGCAATTTGAGCACGAAATAACGCCCGTTCAATGCCAGCTTGCAAATAATCGAATGAAGATAGATCAACATTTCGCTGGCAATAATTTACACAATATTTGCGCCGCCCTTACGAACGACGAAACAGAGTTTGCTACGACAACACTGGCCATTATGCGCAAACGTTCTCCGCTATTAATGGCGGTCACTTTAGAACAGCTACGTCGTTGTAAATCGAAGTCCGTTGCTGAGTGCTTACGTCTGGAACGCACGATGGTACGTCATTGTTTCAAGCATGGCGAGGTATTAGAGGGTGTGCGAGCTTTGGTAGTCGACAAAGACAATATGCCGTTATGGTCGCCGGCTACTATTGTTGAAGTGAATCAAGAAATGATTGACCATTTTTTTGCCGAAGTATGGCCAAGCTACGCCCATCCATTGGCGCATTTGCCGTAAAAGAGTGTCAATTTTCGACGTAAAAAAGCCGAAAGGTATGCGAACATCTTTCGGCTTTTTTAATTACGTGACAGATTATTTCAACAAGCCAAATACTTTGCCAATGATCTTGCTACCAGCAGCCAAAGGATCTTGACGTATCGCTTTTTCTTCTTCTGCAATCATCGTATAAAGTGCATCAACAGCGCGGGTACTGACATAAGATTCGACCGTCGCTTCTTTCTCTGGCACCACACCTAATTTTTGTGCCTTACCCATCACGGCGTTGTACTTGGTCGACAATCCGACTTTATCGGTAACACCTTTCACCAAAGGTAAAAATTTGGCGCTTAAAGACACCGAAGTTTTTTCACGAAAGAAATTCGTTACCGACGTATCGCCACCAGTCAGGATATTTTTCGCATCCGTGACCGACATGCTTTTCACCGCATCCATTAACAAGGGTTTTGCCATAGGGACGGCTGATTCCGCCGCACGATTCATGGCAACGACTAGCTCATCTAGCTGCTTACTTTGCCCACTCAATTTCAATAAAGGACGCGCTTTTTCTAGCATTGATGGCAGCGGGATTTTTACTTTGTCATTACCTAAAAAACCATCCGCGACTCCAAGCTTTTGCAGGGCAGCATTCGCACCCGTTTCCAACGCGGCCTTTAAGCCAGCATTCGCATCTTGGTTGCTGAGTTTACTCAAATCTGTAGCTTGTGCGTGTAAAGTTGCACACGCCACCACGATCACACTAGCACTATGTTTTATCCATGTTTTCATTTTATGTCCTTACAATTAATCAAACTGTATTTTTAAGTACAAACAAGAAGTCTCACGTTATTTAGGCGAGCACCTAGCATTAAACTTCTTCTATCAAGAATAAACGTTTGTGTTCACGAATCGCAAAACGATCCGTCATTCCAGCGATATAGTCGGCTATGCGACGTGCTTGCAGTAACTTTGTTTGTTCACTATCTGACGAGGCTTGTACGCGATAATCAGGCGGCACCAAATTAGTTTGCGCCATCATCACTTCAAATAATTCCCGTACTGTATTTTTGGCTTTATGACTCATGCGATTCACCAGATAATGCCGATATAGATGCTCGTATAAAAACTGTTTCAACGACTTGGCGTCTTGATAGGTAACATCTGAAAACGCCATCATGGCGGGCAGTGCACGCACATCATCAATAGACTTCGGTGCCGCCTCACGAATACGTTGCAGCGCAGTCTGGGTTAAGTCACTAATCAGCATATTGATCATGCGCCGTATCGTCTCTGAGATCGCACGCCGACCGCCTATTCCTGGATAGGTATCATCAACTTCACGACGAAAACGGGCATAGCAATCGACTTCCATTAACTGCGCTTCGGTCAGCAAACCAGAGCGCAGACCATCATCAATATCGTGATTATTGTAGGCAATTTCATCAGCCAAATTAGTGAGCTGCGCTTCCAAACTAGGTTGCGTCTTATTGATGAAGCGTAGACCAAGTTCTCCCAACTCTCTGGCATTATTTAAGGAGCAATGCTTGAGTATGCCTTCGCGCGCTTCGAATGTTAAATTCAAACCTTCAAAACTGGCATAACGCTCTTCTAAAATATCAACAACGCGCAGACTTTGTAGATTATGTTCAAATCCCCCATAGTCTTTCATACAGGCATTCAAAGCATCCTGTCCGGCGTGACCAAAGGGGGTGTGACCCAAATCGTGCGCTAAAGAAATCGCTTCCACCAAATCTTCATTCAAACGTAAATTTCTGGCGATAGAACGCGCGATTTGAGCGACTTCGATACTGTGTGTGAGACGAGTGCGAAACAGGTCACCCTCATGGTTGACGAAGACCTGGGTTTTATATTCAAGACGACGAAATGCCGCACTATGAATAATACGGTCTCTATCGCGTTGAAACTCAGAGCGACTACCTGGATGAGGTTCTACGAAACGCCGCCCCTTAGTTTGCGCAGATTGTGCAGCGTAAGGGGCTAGATGCGTATCGGTGAACATACTGTCCTCGGTAATATTATTCAAACATCAGGTGGGCAAAATACAGGCACTAAGCGTAGCCAACAATATGGCTTGTGGGACTTGGGTGATGATACTCTGACCCAATGGTTTAAGCAGAATGAATTTGATTTGACCGCCTTCATTTTTCTTATCAACTTCCATCAGATCCAGCCATACTTGCTCACCCAAATCAGGCGCGACAATGGGTAATCCCGCAGCCTCGACTAATTTGCTAATACGTACTTTGCTGACATAGTCGATATAACCAAGCCGATAGGACAGGTCGGCCGCCATCACCATGCCGCAACCGACTGCCTCACCGTGCAGCCATTTGCCATAGCCTAGGCCAGACTCAATCGCATGTCCGAAAGTGTGCCCGAAATTCAAGATAGCGCGCAGTCCACCTTCCCGCTCATCTTGGCGCACAATATTTGCTTTTATTTCACAAGAGCGTAACACCGCATAAGCCAACGCTGCCGGATCTTTGGCGCGTAGCTTTTCAATGTTTGTTTCTATCCAACCGAAGAATGGAAGATCGATAATCGCACCGTGTTTAATCACTTCTGCCAAACCAGCAGAGAGCTCGCGATCAGGTAAGGTATTCAAGCTCGACGTATCCGCGATCACCGCTTGCGGCTGATAGAAGGCGCCTATCATATTTTTGCCTAGTGGATGATTAATACCAGTCTTGCCGCCGACCGAAGAATCAACCTGTGCCAGTAAGGTCGTCGGGATCTGTACAAAAGGAATGCCGCGCATATAGGCGGAAGCGGCAAAGCCAGTCATGTCGCCGATTACGCCACCACCCAATGCTAACAAAGTGGTTTTACGGTCGCATTTTTTCGCCAATAATGCATCGAAAACGAGCATCAGGCTTTCCCAGGTTTTATGTTCTTCTCCGTCCGGAAGCACGATAGCCTCTACTTGCTTACCGAGCTGACTGAGTTGTTTTTGCAAGACATCCAAATAAAGGGGCGCTACCACGGTATTAGTCACAATCACGACGCGTTGTCCTTTGATTCGCTCTTGCAACAAGCTAGGGTTCGAAAGGAGATTTTGACCTATGGTAATCGGATAAGCGCGCTCGCCTAAATCCACGTTCAAGGTATGCGCTTGCACTGATTCGAATTCCATATTTGACTTTGTTTGGGCTGTAGGACTAAGCTGTTTTACTACTTGCTGCGTCACGTTATCTGCGACGACAGATGCAAGCGATTCGGCTGGCATTTTTTCAATAATCGTCTGCACCAAGGTTTGTAATTGCGGTTGCCCGGTCTCAATGACCATATGCGCCACCTCACGATACAAAGGATCGCGTTGCTGTTCAAGCTCTTCCAGTTTTTTTCGGGGATCTGCGGTACGCAACAACGGTCGTTTTTTGTCATGCCGGGTTCGGTGCAAAATACTGCTGATACCGGCTTTCAAGTAAACCACCGTTCCACATGTATGAAGAAGGGCACGGCTTTGTGGATTAAGGATCGCACCGCCACCAGTGGCCAGCACGATGCCATCTTGTTGGCAAAGGTCACGAATCACATCAGCTTCACGCTGACGAAAACTAGCCTCGCCTTCAATCTCGAAAATCACTGAGATAGCGACACCAGTACGTGCCTCTATCTCATGATCAGAATCCACAAATCGCTTATTAAGTTTTTTTGCGAGGGCTCTGCCAACCGTTGTTTTGCCAGAGCCCATCAGGCCTACTAAAAATATATTTTCTTTCAAAGCACTTTACCGCCAAATTAGGCTTTAGAAAACCGCCAAATCAAAGTGGAACTGCCATTACTGACACTTCCACATTCATACTTTAAGGGCAACCAGCAGGAACGTTGACAATCGTCATGACACTCGTAGCGGTATTATTTAATGAATCTACAACCGTCAAAGTAACATCTGTATTCGCGGCAACGCATCGATTCCCTTGTGTTCCGGTACTCACGTTGACTGTACGTCCAGTAAACGTGAGAGGGTTAACAGCATCAGGACTTGTTCCGCTGACCGAAGACAGTAATGTACTATTAGTAAATACTTGGAAAGGCCCGTTTCCGCCCGATATCACAAGCGGTATGGTGCCACCATTCGTTTCGTTGATACTCCACGCTGCAGGTGTGACCCTCATGGTCGGTGCAACTAATGCACTGACAGTAACAATAATCGTCTGCGCCAATCCATTTGCATCTGCTACTACCACTTGAGTGGTACCTGCTTTCGCAGAAAATACGGTAATGGTGCCCGCGCTATTTAATACAGAGCCTGATGTTACGCTCGCTATGGCACTGTTTGTCGAAATTACAGAATAAGGTGCTGTACCGCCGTCAACACGGAAAGTCAGGACGTCACCTGCATAGCTTGATGTTGTTGTTGGAGAAACGATCAATGTTGGACTAGTAGCGCCCAAAACATTTGTCGTCACGGTCAGTTTCGCCCCAATATTATCAAATAAGGACAATGTCGCGGTTCCTGGCCCAACGCCTGTAACGGTTAACACTGAACCAGCCACAGATACCGTAGCAACCTTGACATCAGAACTAGTCGCCACATAGGGAGAAACACCACCGCCCAACAAGAAAGTTGGTGCCGCGCCAGTTGCAACATTGAGTGTTGTTGGAGCACTAGTATAAAACTGGACGGCGACCCCACCTGTTCCAACAGTCACAACTATCGTTGCCGTCGCACCCAGTGCATCCTTTACTACGATATTTGCAGTGCCAGTTGCAACGCCGGTTATTGTGAGAGAACCGCCAGAAATTGTCGCATTTGCAATCGCCAAATTACTACTGGCCGCTGTATATGGGCCTGTACCACCCGCCGCAAGATAAGTGGGCGAAGCGCCTATTGCAACATTCAAAGTCCCTGGTGCAGAGACATAAAATGGATTGACAACGCCGCCATTACCGACACTCACAGCCAGAGTTAATAATGTTCCATTTGCGTCCCTGAGTACAACGTTGGCGATGCCGCCAGTCACTCCTGAAATAACGAGATTAGACCCTGTTACTGAAGCAGTCACCAAAGAGGCATTACTGCTAGTCGCCGTGTAGGGTGCTGTACCACCACCAAGGACATACGCACCACTACCGCTGACTGGTATCGTAATTGTTGATGGCGCCGTAGTGTAGAACGCAACGATTGAGCCAACCACAACATCAAAAGTGACCGTTTTACCAAGCCCATCTTTGATAGTCACGGTCGTATTACCTGCGGCAACACCACTAACGATAAATTTGTTTTCATTAATACCGACTGTGGCAACTTGAGGGTTTCCACTCACAATTGAATAAACTTGATTGCCGCCGGAAATTGTAAATTCGGGACTAGAAACACCAATCGCGACACGTACTTGTGCAGGCGCAGTTGTAAATAAATCGAGATTAGAGCCTACGGTGACTTTAATTTCAAGCTTACCCGTCGTCACATCCCTGACTACGATTGTCGATGTACCTGCAGCTTTTCCTGTGATCGTCAGTTTATCCCCGGTAATTGATGCGGTTGCCACTGAAACATTGCTACTTGCAACGTTGTAGGGGCCATTTCCACCGCCCACCGTATAAACAGAAGCAGAACCAATAGCGACATTCACATCACTTGCAGCTGTCGTATAAAGATCAAGGCCAGATCCAACCGTCACTTCGATTTTTTTTGATGCACCGCTAGCATCTGCAACAACCACTGTCGCCTTGCCAGCGGAAACACCCGTTAAATAGAATTGGTTACCATTTTGAGTGACAGTAACTACTTGCCTGTTTCCGCTAGATGCCTGATAAATTCCAGAGCCACCACCCGCAGAAAAGCTTGAACTTGTAAGTCCAACACCTAATGTCAGCGTTTCTGGCGCGGTGATAAAGAACTCTGTACCAGTCCCGGCAGTAACCTCTATTTTGATAGAAGATCCTGCGGCGTCAGTGACTGTCACCGTCGCGCTTCCACTTCCAACCCCATTAATAGTTAATGTCGTCCCTTTAACACTAGCCGATATTGCAGCAGTGTTACTCGTCGCTGTATATCCAGGAATACCTCCACCTACATTATAGGTTTGTACTTGCCCTGATACGATAGTCAGCTTTTCGGCTGCTGTGGTAAACAATGCGACCCCGCTAGTATTACCAGCGGAACCTCCGCCGCCACCGCAGGCAGATAGCAAGGCAAATGTGGTCATTGCTAGAACTGCACGAATATACTTCATCATGAAACACCTATTAAATATAAATTGAAACAAGGGACAAACTTACTTAGAGCTAGACCTAGGTGCCGCCCCATGGTTTACTGATTTGCAAAACTACCTGTTAACTGAACTTTTGGCGTAATAAAAATCAACAACTCGGTTTTATTATTCGTCTTACCACTAGTCTTGAAAAGATTCCCGAACAGCGGAATGTCACCTAGGAATGGTATTTTGGTGACGTCATTGCGCTCTTCTTGTGTGTAAATACCACCTAACACCACAGTGCCACCATTTTCAACCAACACATTAGTTTTGACTTGTTTGGTATTAATTACTGGACCACCACGAGTCTCCTCACCACGACTATCTTTATGGACATCCACAGCCAAAATAATAGTACCGTCTGGTGTAATTTGCGGCGTAACGTCAAGACTCAAAGTCGCCTTTCTAAAGAAAATCGAAGTCGCACCACTCAAAGTAGAAACCTGATAGGGAATTTCTTGACCTTGCTCAATGTGTGCTGGTGTTTGATCTGCCGTTACAACACGAGGACTAGAAATAATCTTACCATCACCGTCCGCTTCCAATGCGGATAGTTCCAAATTGAGGAAGCGATTTGCAGCAGCAGAAAACAAACTCACGGCAAAACTACCTGCGTCCAAACCGCCAAGACCCGCCGCCGGCAAATTAATGAATTGGGTATTAGGAATAAAGCTTTTCTCAGTCACTTTAGCTTGACCAGTTTGTTCACCTACACCTAAATAATTTCCCGTAATGGCGGCTCTCTGATTGCCCGACACTGCGAAACCAGCATCACCACCTCTAAAGCCCCGCATATCGGCAAAGCCAAGTTTAGCACCGAGATTTTTGCTAAATTTATTGTCTGCTTCAACAATTCTTGCTTCAATAACAACTTGCTTAGTTGCAACGTCAATTTTCTGGATCAGCTTACGAACCTCTTCAAGCTTTGTGGAAACATCCGTAACAAACAATTGGTTAGTTCTAGGCTCAGGGGAGACGCTACCGCGCTTAGTCAGCATGCGATTCGCAGGTGTTTCGCCCATAAACAGCTTTACCAAATTTTCCGCTTTTTGATACTTCAATTGAAAGGATTCTGTTTTCAAAGGCTCAAGCTCGGCTATTTGTGCTTTGCGTTCCAACTCAAGTTTCTCTTTGGTTTGCAATTCCTCTTTCGGCCCAATCAAAATAACATTACCATTCTTACGCATATCCAGATCTTTAATCTGCATGACGATTTCCAAGGCCTGATCCCATGGTGTATCAATCAAACGCAAAGTCAAATTACCGACCACAGAATCGGTCGCAATAATGTTGACACTGCCTTGCTCAGCAATAATTTGAAGTGCTGCACGGACATCCACGTCTTGGAAGTTCATCCCGAACCGCTCGCCCTTGTATCCTTGAGTACCTTGAGTCAACTTATTTGGATCTTCTTTAATAGGCTTTACTTCGATCACCAATTGCGTATCACTTTGATAAACACTATGTTCCCACAAACCCTTAGGTTCGATCGTCATGCGGACGTTTTCACCTTTTCGTTCTGTGCTAACTTTTTGAATCGGAGAACCATAATCCGACACATCCAAATTGCGCTTTAGAATCTCAGGCAAATTCACATTAAATAAATCAACAACAATTTTTTGGCCTTGCAGTTTCGGATCAACGGCAATTTGATTGCTCGGCAGATCAATTATCACGCGACCTTCACCACCGACACCGCGACGAAAATCGATATCACGAATACTCTGTTTTGCCACCGACTGAGTGGCCTTATCAACGACTGGCAAGCCAACAGAGTTCACCGGTGTTGCTAATCCACCTGAGCCATCGATGGTTACAATTAAAGAATTACCTTCAACCAGGGTGGCATAGTTTAAAGATCGATTTAAGTTAAATACCAAGCGTGAACGTCCTGGCACTTCAATTAAATTGAGATTGCGAACCTCACCTAAACCAATATCAATCGCTGTTTTTCCTGTCCCGTTGGTGGTATTTGCAAAATCGAGAGAAATACGTGCCGGATTGACAATGGAAAATGCAATAGGATTTTTTTCAATTGGCTTTTTAAGATTGATTTTGACGACGACATTAGCACCTTGTTGATTGGCGGTAATGGAATCAATCGAATTATCGCTTTGAGCAAACACCGACTGACAAATCAATGCCAATCCCATAAAAAGAAACTTAATGCGCATGGCGCTCCTCGTGCTTTTATTTATCAATGCATTCATCTTTTCGCCTCTTGCAATTCTAAGCTTGCTTTTCGTTCAGTCCATTCACCAGTTGCATCCTGCACCGTCTCGACTATATCTATTTTGGTATCGGTAATACTTACAATTTTACCAAAATTCTGTCCAAGATAGGCGCCCAAGGTGGCTGGGAAAACTGTCTTCCCAACTTGTATCAAGGCCTGAAATGCCTTGCGATTATCAAAAGTGCCAACCATCTTCATCGTATCTAATGGATATCCTTCTAAGGCTTCTTTAGGGCGGTCAAAGTTCGGCTTTAATCCGTTATCATTTGCTGCATTCATACGTGCAAATACCACCAATAGCTTACTGGCGTCAAACGGATCAATCAGATTCCCCTGTTCATATGCAACTGGAACAAACAATTTTGGTTCTGCAACGGGTTTTACCCTTACTTGCGTCTCTTTCTTGACTTGATCCATCCAGACTTTTAACTCGCCAACACCATTATCACTGCATGCAGTTAATACTAGTAACATCAAAAAAGAACTAAGCACTTTTATCAATTTCATTTTTTCGCTCCCTTCTCTTTTTTCTTCAAATCCTGCTGCGTCGCAACCTCATCTGGATCTAAGTAGCGGTAGGTCTTGGCAACACCATCGAGCACAATGCCCGGCTTTTTAGGATCTTTACTTACTGAGAAAGTCAAATTATTCAAAGTTATAATGCGTGGCAACTTGGCAATATCACTAACAAATCGCCCTAATTCGTTGTAATTCGCAATCATTTGAATCTCAATAGGCAGTTCCGCATAATAGTCCTTCACGACAACTGTGCCAGGTTTAAATAAATCAAAACTGAGTCCGCGACCATTAGCTGCTGAGTTAATATCATCAAGCAAAGCCCCCATTTCGGCACTGCTTGGCAACTGTTTTTCCATACGTAAAAC
Source organism: uncultured Undibacterium sp. (assembly GCA_963512475.1). Lineage (GTDB taxonomy): Bacteria > Pseudomonadota > Gammaproteobacteria > Burkholderiales > Burkholderiaceae_D > Undibacterium. The sequence goes on along the minus strand of CAUPNA010000087.1, from coordinate 7,083 downwards.
ATATTGATCAACCAGTTTTTTCTGTTCCTTTAGTGCGTCCAAACTGATTGACTGCTGCAATTTTGCTTTATAAGTATCTTTAAGTTTCTGCTCTTCCTGTTGCCCACGATCAATTTCCTCGATTTGCGGATTCCAATAAAAAAACCAACCAGCAACAAGTAACAATAACAGCAAAGCGCCTGCGGCCATCATGCGCGGCGCGATTGGCCACAAGCCGGGATGCAAGCCATTGAGGTCGCGGAACTGCGATTCTATAGATTCAATCGTTTCCTTAAAATTTGCCATATTTTTCTCTATTAAGGTTTCTTGCTGGCCGGAGCATTCTCTTTCGACGATGCTGACGAGCTTGCTGATGCAGCTTCCAACTCACGTGGTCGACGTATGCCAACATTCATATCAAACTCGATAACACGTTTAGCGTCACGGTCTTTACCTAAAACTGTGGCCTTATTTTGAATGATCTCTGGTTTTGACATCCATTGGGAGGAATTCAATTCATTCATAAAAACACCAACCATAGCGTGAGATTGGGCATAACCTTTGATGGAAATTCTTTGTCCATCTTGTTTAATCAAGGTCAAATACAAGCCCTCTGGCGAAAGCTTAACCAATTCATTCATCATGAAAACTGGTTGATTCCGATCACTCTGCAAATCCTCGACAGCTTCCTGTCTCGCTTTCAAAGCGTCAATGTCCTGCTTTAAAGTGGCGACTTCCTTAATCCTCTCATCCAACTCAAGATTCTCTTTTGTGATGAAAGCATTTCGTTCATTCTGAGCAGATACTTGAGCTGAGAAATAGAGTCCACCTAAAATCAATATCACAGCAGCAATCAAAGCTGCGAAAGCCATCAATGTATAAAACTTGTTTTTGAGTTCTTTTCGCTTCTCTTCCCTGTGAGGAAGTAAATTAATCTTAATCATTAGCCAAACCTCCGCATCGCCAATCCACATGCGACCAAATACGAAGGCGCATCACTGCGCAAAGATTTTTCGTTAACATTGGATCCTAAATCCATGCCTTTAAAAGGAGTAATGACGGATGCAGATAATTTGGTCCGTTCGGCAACTATATCCACCAAGCCAGGCAACATCGCACATCCACCTCCGAGGAAAATTTGGTCGATACGAGTGTAGGGCGTGGATGTGAAGAAGAATTGTATTGCTCGCGTAACCTCTAGAGCGGCATTTTCCAAGAAGGGCTCTAATAGCTCCATTTCATAACTGTCCGGCAAATCGCCTTGACGCTTCTTGGCTTCAGCTTCATCAAACGAAAGACCATAATTACGTACAATATCTTGTGTCAGTTGGTTACCACCAAATTGCTGGTCACGCTCATAAACGACTTCGCCGTTTAACAGGATCGATATATAAGTAACTTTTGAACCAATTTGAAACAACGCATAAATTTGGTCTTGCCCACCATTAGCTTGCTGTTCGATCAAGCGCTCCACAGCAGAACGCGCAGCATAAGACTCAATATCCATGACTTTCGCTTGTAAGCCAGCCGCCTGTGCTGCAGCAACTCGATCTTCGATTTTCTCTTTGCGCGAAGCAGCTAACAGCACATCAACATCTTCCTCAGAATTGGCACTCGGCCCAATCACACAGAAATCAATGCTAACTTCATCCATCGCAAATGGAATATATTGACTGGCCTCTGACTCAACTTGCAATTCCAATGCCTGTTCATTCATATTGCCTGACAACATCATTTTTTTTGTAATGACGGAAGAAGCAGGCATTGCTAAGGCAACATTTTTAGTCCCAGTACCGGCGCGCTTCAATACTTTCAAAATCGCTTCTGAAACTTGTTCCAGATTTTCGATATTGCCATCAACCACAGCGCCTTTAGGTAAGGGTTCGGTAGCACAGCGTTCCAATTTGAAACCTTTTTCGCCAGAACGAGAAAGCTCCACCAGCTTGATGTCGGACGTACTGATATCCAAGCCCACCAAGGGCGGATTCTTTTTTCCGAGCAATGATGCAAGATCTAAAGCCAAGGATATCCCCTCAAAAATAATATTTTATTTGCAATTTCATCACTAATTTCAAGCTTAAATTGCAAATAAAAAACAATTTAAATCGCTCCAAAACCCATTTTTTCTTTTAAAAACCGCTATTTAGAAGACACTCATACTAGCTTACGTTAAATCCTAGCAATAAGGGATATGTAATGTAAAGCATTTTCAAGATTGAAAGCATGTTTTACGTTGTCAATTCTCCACTTGAGCAAGAAAAAGCCCAAAATGCAATTTTTATTGTTTGCCGCACAGCCGTTATAATGCCAATCTATATTCCATTCTGGATTTACGCGAATTGCCTTGATCTTGCGATTACAGCTAGTCAAGAGCATTTGACGCAATCCCTTCCTATCGAAAAGTGCTATGTCTTCCAACACATCCTCCGAGACTTCAAACCTGCAGCCGCCTGAAGAAAAAAAGCACCGAACCAAGGCAATGAATATATTTTTGAAAACATTGCTAGTAATTATTGGCCTTATGCTAACAGGCATACTTGTTCTCGGTTTCGCTTTAACTATGGCATATCCTAACCTGCCCGAACTCGATGCCATCACCAGCTATCGTCCTAAAATGCCTCTGCGCGTCTATTCATCCGACAATATGCTAATCGCTGAATTTGGCGAAGAACGCCGTAACGTCGTGCATTTTTCGGAGATACCTGAAGTCATGAAAAAGGCCGTTTTGGCCATTGAAGATGACAGATTCTACGAGCATGGCGGCGTGGATTATATCGGTATCACGCGTGCAGCTCTAAACAATGTTACTAGTGGTAACAAACAAGGTGCATCAACTATCACGCAGCAGGTTGCTAGAAATTTCTTTTTATCAACAGAACAAACGGTGAAGCGTAAGGTATATGAAATATTGCTGGCATGGAAAATAGAGCAAAATCTAACTAAAAATCAAATTCTTGAAATCTACATGAATCAGATTTACCTTGGCCAGCGTGCATACGGATTCTCATCTGCTGCGCAAATCTACTTTGGCAAGAGTCTAAAAGATGTTTCAGTCGCAGAGGCAGCCATGCTCGCAGGCTTACCGAAAGCGCCGTCTGCCTATAATCCTGTTGCAAATCCAAAACGAGCTACCGTGCGCCAGCAGTATATTTTGCAAAGAATGAAGCAACTCGGCTATATCACCGAGGCTCAATATGAAGCCGCAAAAACTGAAAAACTTCATATCAAAACAAATAGTGCTGAATTTGGTATCCATGCCGAATACGTCGCGGAACTTGCGCGTCAGTTAGTCTACGAACAATTCAAAGAAGAAACCTATACTCGTGGTTTGAATGTCTATACGACCATTACCAAGGAAGAACAAGAAGCGGCATACACTTCTTTACGTAAAGGCGTAATGGATTACGAGCGTCGACACGGCTATCGAGGTCCAGAAGCAATTATCGAGCTACCCAGAAATAAGGAAGCGGCAGACGAGCTAATTGAGAAGGAACTCGCCGATCATCCTGATAGCGATGATATATTGGCCGCTATGGTACTCGATGCAAGTCCAACTGCCGTACGTGCAGTGTTGGCAAGCGGCGAAGAAGTACAAATTACCAGCACAGGCCTGACGTTTGCCGCCGCAGGGCTCAAACCAAATGCACCTGCGAACAAGCGGATACAACGTGGTGCAGTAATACGCGTCATGCTGGAAGGGAAAAATTGGTCCATCATCCAAATGCCCGAAGTCCAGTCCGCTTTTGTAGCCGCGAATACGCATGATGGCGCGATCCGCGCTTTGGTGGGAGGCTTCGATTACAACTTCAATAAATTCAACCACGTCACCCAAGCTTGGCGCCAACCTGGATCTAGTTTCAAACCATTTATCTATTCATCCTCACTAGAAAAAGGTTTATCGCCACTCACCATTATCAATGATGCGCCCATCAGTTTTGACGCAGGACAAACTGGAGGGCAAGCATGGGAACCAAAGAATTATGATGGTAAGTACGAAGGTCCCATGTCTATGCGCAAAGGCCTGACCAAATCAAAGAACATGGTTTCTATCCGCATTTTACAAAAAGTAGGCGCCAAGTATGGACAAGAATACACCAGCCGCTTCGGGTTTCTTCCAGAAAAAAATCCTCCTTACTTAACTTTGGCGCTGGGAGCCGGTGCTGTAACCCCACTACAAATGGCTGGCGCTTACGCTGTATTTGCGAACGGTGGTTACAAAGTTAATCCTTATTTAATTAGTAAAATCACCGATACGGACGGAAAAGTGTTATCGCAAGCGCATCCGGACACTGCGGATGATGAAGCTAATCGGGTGATTGATGAACGCAATGCATTCTTAATGGATAGCATGCTGCGCGATGTGGTGCGTTTCGGCACCGCGACCAAAGCACTTGTTTTAAAGCGACCTGACCTTGCTGGCAAAACTGGAACAACCAATGACTCTATTGATGCCTGGTTCGCTGGTTATCAATCAAAGATCGTTGGTGTCGCTTGGATCGGCTATGACCAGCCGCGCAACTTAGGCAACCGAGAAACTGGCGGTGGCCTCGCTTTGCCTATCTGGATTGGTTACATGCAACGTGCTTTACGCGATATCCCAATTACAGAACGCACAGTGCCAAACGGCATCATTCAGGCGGAAGGTGACTATTTCTACATTGAAAATCCACCTGGCTCAGCTTTACGCAATTTGAATTCGGAAGAAATCATCGTTGAATAAGGTTTAAGACGAATCGAACAGCAGAAAACAAAAAGGCGAGATTCTTACTCGCCTTTTTTTATTGATCAACGTCGACGCGCTGAAATAATAAAATCACAGTTTACTTTGCACCTCTGCACTACTGCGCAATGTCGCAAATAACTCAGAACTATCTCGCGTGTTAAGCCAAGATGCGCCGTCATATTTGTAATGAAAACCACCGGCGCGTGCGGCTACCCACATCTCCTGCATAGGCGCTTGACTATTCACAATAATCTTGGAACCATTCTCGACAAACTCGATTTCCAATACATTGCCACTGCGCTTGCAATCAACATCCCAAACATCACTTTCAAAGGCTTGCTCAAACATGTCCTGCGCTTGTTGCAGACAAGTATCCGCCAGTGATAAAAATTCTGATTCTGTCATGTTACACTCCTGCTTTCATTAATGTTCTACTTCTACCATTTCTTCAAGCAGCATTCTATACGGGTTCTTAGATTTTGAATAAACGCACTCACAAAACCCTGCTTCTAACAGGGCTGATACTTTCTAGCAATTTACTCCTTAGCGCATGCGGGCAAAAAGGCCCTTTGTATATGCCTGAGAAAAAGCCGGTGACACCGGTCGCGGCCCTTACCTCTGTGAACTCAACGAATACTAAAGTCGCCGATAGTCCGCAAAAATAGCCTGACTATTTTTTGACGGCAGGCTGAAAGCGCCAGTACAAGCGCATTCCTAACAAGACGCTGACCAGCACGGCAAACAACAAAGGTTGGAGCAACAAGTTTTTCCCCGCCTTCATCCAAAAATAATGCAACACACCCAAAGGTACGATCACATAGATCAGTCTATGAAGCATCTGCCATTGCTTCCCGCCGAGACGCTTAATCATGGCGTTATTACTGGTGATCGCCAGTGGCAATAGCAACACGAAAGCAATAAATCCCACCGTAATAAATGGACGCTTTACCAGGTCGCGCCACATATCGCCAAGGTCAAAAAAATGATCAAACCATAGGAAGGTGAGGAAATGCAGCGAGGCGTAAAAGAAACTATACAAACCCAGCATGCGGCGCAGACGAATCAACCAATGCCATTGCAATATTTTACGCAAAGGCGTCAGCGATAAAGTCATGCACAAAAAATACAAAGTCCAATCACCCGTATTACGCGTAATGAATTCCAAAGGATTGGCACCCAAATCTTCACGATATACCGCAAGAACAAGACGCAAAAAGGGCAACGCCGCCAATACAAAGACGACGATTTTCAGCAGTTGCAATTGGCGATTACTTAAAGATTTCATGCAAAGCCTTAATAAAACTTCTTCAAATCCATGCCAGCATACAAGCTGGCAACTTCGCTGTAGCCATTGAACATCAATGTCTTGCGCTTACGCGTTAAAAAACCGTCTTCACCTATGCGGCGCTCAGAGCCTTGCGACCACCGTGGGTGATCCACTTCAGGGTTCACATTCGAATAAAAGCCATATTCATCCGGTGCAGACACATTCCATGAAGTCCGTGGCTGGTCTTTCGTTAAACGAATTTTGACAATTGACTTTGCCGACTTAAATCCGTATTTCCATGGCACGGTCAAACGCACAGGCGCACCGTTTTGGTTTGGCAATACTTCACCATACATTCCCAAGGTGAGCAGTGTCAGCGGATGCATCGCTTCATCCATACGCAAGCCTTCGGTATAAGGCCATTGCAAAACGGGGCGATTCACACCGGGCATCTGGCGTTTGTCGGCAAGTGAAATGAATTCCACATAACGCGCATTGCTGGTTGGCTCGACTTTTTTCAACAAATTCGATAAGGAGTAACCTATCCACGGAATCACCATAGACCAGCCTTCGACACAACGCAGTCGGTACACGCGTTCTTCTAAAGGCGCTAATTTCAACAAACTATCAAGATCGAGCGTAATCACTTTTTTAACTTCGCCCTCTATCGTCACGGTCCAGGGACGTGTTCTTAAACTGCCTGCAGTTTCTGCAGGATCTGACTTATCTGTTCCAAATTCATAAAAATTATTATAGGTAGTCGCATCTTTGTAAGCGGTTTTCTTATCAAGACTGATATAGGCTGGGTTACTCACTGCAGCCAACTTAGCACCCGCATTTTGCGCAAAGGCTTCGCGTTGCGCCATTTCCAAGAAAGCAGCGCTCGCTATCGAACCAACTGCCATTTGACGAATAAAATCACGGCGCGATTCGAACATCTCGCGCGGCGTAATCTCTGAGGCAGCAGGTGGATGATCACCAAATGTTTGGAACGGCGTGCGCATATTGACTCCTAGTGAGTGATACTGACGAGAACTGAATTGCTCTATTGTGTCATAAGTCGAAACATGGCTCAGAACCTTACAAAGACTTGAAAGTTTCTCGAATGTCGGTT
>CAUPNA010000086.1:0-18780 GCA_963512475.1 uncultured Undibacterium sp. | reverse complement strand
TCTGGCACGCATAGAGAACGATGAAACGTATACCGCAGAGCGACTTGACCTTTGCCAATTGCTGCGTCAAGCACTCGCAGAAACAGCACCAATTGCAATGGAACGAAACATCGACCTGTCCCTAGAAGCACCAGATGAATTGACGCGCCAAATCGACAGGAACGCATTCCTATCGATAGTACACAATTTGCTCTCTAACGCACTGCACTACGGACACAATAATGAACACAACAATGAACACAGCAGCGGCGAGGTGCATGTCGAACTATCCGTACTCGACGCAGTCGTGATGTTATCGGTAGCAGACGACGGTCCGGGTATTGCCGAAGCCGAACGCGCACTTGTGTTCGAACGTTTTTACCGCGTCGCAGGAGGCGACAAGTCAGGTTCTGGATTGGGCTTAGCCATTGTTGCTCAAGCAGTTGCGCGTCTACATGGTGCGGTGCGTCTTGAATCTGGCTTACACGGACGCGGTTGCCGCTTCATCGTCGAATTACCCTTGCTGTAGCACTTCCGTGCGCTGGCCTTATTAACGAAAGAAACCACCATGAACCAAGATCATCCATCTGGAAATACAGTTGATCCAACTCGCACAAGTACACAAACTAGCTTAGGCAAAAAAATACTGAAATGGACGGGTGTGTTGACGTTCGTCGTGATGGTATTAATCGGTATTTTGATTGGCACACTTTTCTGGACGGCACTGCGCACCGAGCAGCCTGTTGGTTTTCAAGCAGTGCGTGCAGTTGACGCCGAAGGAAAAGCTTTCGCTTTAGGAATTTGGTATCCAACCAGTACAGAACCCTCGGCCAAATGGGCTGGTAGTTTTTTTATGCACGTTGCCAACAATGGGCTGGTGGCGGGTAAAGATTTGCCCTTAGTGCTCATCTCACATGGCACTGGAGGAGGCATCACCAGTCATGTCGACTTGGCACTCGCGCTTGCGTCCGCTGGCAACATCGTAGCCGCGCCTATGCATCTTGATAATTATCAAGACATGTCATCAGTCGGCACACCCGCTTACATCACCGGCCGCACTCAACAACTCCGTTCCACGATAGACCACATGCTTACAAAATGGAAAGACGCCAAACAAATTGATGCTGAGCGCATTGGTGCCTTCGGTTTTTCGATCGGTGGATTTACTGTCTTAACCGCAGCCGGAGCCAAGCCAGACTTACGCGGTATTGCACAATACTGCGCCAACTCTCGCGAATTTTCCTGCGACATGTTACGCCAGTCAAATTCATTTTTGCTCAAGGCAGAACTTCCAGCCGGTTCTGATAATTTTGAGCACGATACGCGGATCAAAGCGATCGTTGTTGCCGCGCCTGGTTTAGGATTTAGCTTCAGCGGCAGCAATGCACTAACGACCATCAGCACGCCTGTTCAGTTGTGGCAGGGGGAGAAGGATGAGAGCGTGCCCTACGCCACCAATGCCAAAGTGATACAAGATGGGCTAGGCGCCAAAGTCGATTTTCAATTGGTACCTAATGCCGGACATTTTTCATTTCTGACGCCATGCGGCCTGTTGAAGATACCGCCGATTTGTTCGGATCCCGCGCAATTTGACCGTGCAGTTTTTCACCAAGCAATGAACCAACGTGTCGCTGCTTTTTTTTCAGAAAACATGAAAAAATAAACATTAAATGCACGCTTATCGTCCTGGCTAAAATAAATCGCCTGTTAAAACCAAACGACCAACTGCATCACCAACATGAAAATAAATAGCACCTTAAAAATACGCCCATATACTTCCGCCGATTGGATTCGTGTTTGCGCCATCCACGACGCCGCGCGTGTAGACGAGTTGAAGGCTGCTGGTCTTACCGAAGCATTCTTAATCCTTGCGGAAACCGCAGAGAATGAAGGTTTCCATGACTACGAGATCCAGGTCGCCGAACACGAGGGAAACGTGCTTGGTTTTGTGGCTTTTTCCACAGATGAATTGGCTTGGCTTTATGTTGATCCCATTTTCTACGGAAAAGGCGTCGGTAGCGCATTAATCGACGCAGCACTGAGCATCAGTGCTGGGCCGATGATTGCTGAAGTACTCAATGGTAACCATGCCGCCATCGCGATTTACAAAAAAGCGGGGTTTATTGAAATAGGTCGTGCGCAGGGTCATATGCCTGGCAATGAAGCATTTGCGGTATCAGTGACAGAATTGCGGCATTCGGGTCTAAATTAGCGCTGACGTCGACGACAAGGCCAACTTCCTTGAAACCAAAACTGGCATAAAAAGGCTGTTCAAGAGGATGTTCAAGACAGTAGCGAATGCTAATACATTCGACATCGTGCGCGTTAGAGGTCTGTTTCAAAAGTTGGCATTTATTGTTCTCAACTAAAGAAATGCTGCTGAAATTCAAAATTTCTTCATAATCTGAGATTACTCTTTGACTTAGTTGAACTCGCGAAACTATAGAAGGGAAAAGCTATGCAAACGAATGTACGCAAAAAAAGCTGGAACACACTTATCGGCATCAGCATGACATTGCTGATCTTCACGATGATGTCATACCAGGCACACGGACAATCCAATCCATCCAAAAGAACCCCAGAAAATAGAGATGCCCCACCACCAAAGAAAGATGGAGATACTGGCAGACCACACCGCGAACCACCACCAATGGCATACGAGGCTTGTAAAGCTAAGAAAGAAGGTGCGGTGGTTGAAATCGTGACGCCACGTGAGGGAAAAATTAACGCGACCTGTACTACCTCACCGAAAGGTCTATTCGCTAGGCCAGAGCGTCCACCGCATCCACCTGAAGCGGGGCGAATGGGCGAACCAAAGATGAAACAAAAAGAGCCACCTGCCAAGAAAGACTAAGACCTAATCGGTTAAGAGACAGAGGCTTAGGTCTTGGTGTGCGACACAAAGAATGTAAAAGCACGACAACAAAGCTCGCCCCCAACTTTTTTCTCGATTGATTGACTCGTTTCGACTCATCAAGCAGCAAGTTGAAACGAGCTCACGTTTCTTTATCTTTCTGTACGCACTAGCCTTCGCCAATGTTTCAAATGAGCGAGTAAATTCACGAGTATGAGCTCAAAACTATTCATACCACGCGCTCTTTGTTCGCTGACTTGTACTGCGATTGGATACTGAAAATAGCAGCGCTACTCCAGAAGCACGCCAGCACATCGAAAGCCAATTCATACGCCTAGGCGTCTGGACGCGCTTACCCGATCGCAAGCGCTGATTCGAAGAATACGAACGCAATGAAAAAGCCTATTCCTCATGCCGAGTCATCGTTACCAAACGCAAGGAAACCTTACACATTATCCGGCAACGGCGTTGACCTTTACTTTCTTAGAAGCTGGATCAGATTCATGGATCGCTAGAAAATTAATTCCCAAACCAAAAATGACATAACCTTTCGCTTTTAAAAAATCGGTAATGTGACTTTCATTGGACTTAATTTTTTCTATCATCATCTGCGGCTTACAACGCGAGATAGATTCTGTTGCGCCTTGTAAAGCTTCCATTTCCATGCCCTCGATATCAATCTTGATGAAGTCGAGTCTAGGCAAGGCCAAATCATCAATGGCAAACAGTCTGGTCTCTACGGTTTCTTGTAACGAATAATCGATGGTCTGTCCGATGAATTCCGTGCGGTCGGTCTTTCTGATTTCCAAACTTCCAAAACTCGATGGCGTAAAATGATTTGCGGACGGTACTTGTATCGTGCCACTGCTCGCGCCCACTGCAGCCCACATTGCGCGCGCATTAAAACAATTGTTCATCGCGATATTGCCTGCTAATGCATAAAAAATTCGCTCTTGTGCTTCGACGCTAATCACTTCACCCCAGCCATGCATGTGCTTCGCCCACTCTATCGTGTGTACGCCAATATTTGCACCGCAGTCGATGGCAACCACGCCAGGTCCGGCAAACTCTTTGCGTGTACTAAGCAATTGCAATACAAAATCCACTTCGCCTGGATCAAATGCAGAATTATTTAACAACTGAAATCCAACACCGTAACCACCACGTTCAGTCAAACGATAGTCGTGGCGATTCACCAGCATACTGCCGTGATTGGTAGCCGCGACCACAAAGGCAATGGGGCGTAAATTAGCGATAGTCATAGTTTATCTTTTGAAAAAATTAAAATGAAGGGAAACGACCGTGTTTAGTCAACTCGTCTGGTGGCAATTTACGCATCACAAACTCAATACCACATTCTGCCACAGGGGTAAGCGTTTGATCGAAGCGTTTTAATTGATAGCGATAAGTCGCATCCAATAATTCCAATTTTAAGGTCTGTGCCTGCGACGAAAACTCAGGCAACAATTGCATCAAATTGACCGATTTAGGCGACCAAGAAGTCGATTTTTGAATAGTAAAAGTCCATTTATGATCATCGTTATAGGTCGAAGGAAATTCGCCCTGCTCATAGAGGTCTTCGTCAGGCACCATGACGACCAAATGTCCTCCAGGCTTCAATACCCGCAACCAATTCGCCAAAGCGATACGCGGCTCTACCATGTGCTCTAGGCTATGACTAGAATGCGCAAAATCCAAACTACCGTCTGGAATGGTCTCCAAATACTGTGCATCACCATCTGGAAGATCCCAATTTTTAACGCTCTTTATCAAGGGGAATTGTTCGTGATACTGAGCGATAGGATCAGGACCACACCCAATATCAATCCCATTGCCGACAAAATACCGAGTCGTAAACCTTTGGTCATGTACACGTCGCATCAGTGCCTTACTGGTTCCGCTCATTGCTTATCCTTGTGAGTTTGAAGAAACGATTAATGAAAACGTGGTGGAAATAGAGTCAATTTCTAGCTTAACGCATTTATAAACCAGCTCATTGCCGATGTCCAGACCAATACGCTTCAGCTTCTCGGTGCAATCCATCACTTAAACTCGAGACGTCACCGTACCTCTGCATACAAGTACCATCCTATTGAACTAGGGAGATTCCTCGCTAGATCCATAACAAAAAAGCGATGAAATATGCATTCGAACTCGTCACAGCGAGGTTTTCAGATTTATTTCAGAGCCTCTCGCTTTCCTGCTGCATCAAGTAAAAACTCTTGATTTTGCATTACTAGCAGACCCTGGGTCTTGCTACTTGACTTCTGATGACCATGTTTGACGTCAAGCCTGATCACCTTGTCTGCATAATCAGACCGCATCTGACTCACCACCGTATGACCAATGACTATTTTATCTACACCGAAATATTGAAGTATTTTATCGACTTCGTCTTGTCTTCACTTCATCCACCGGGCACCAATAATTTGGAAATAGAATTGAAGTTAAAATTAGGGAAATCGCGATTGGATGACTTTCGCAAACTAACGCAAAAAAACTAAACATGTTTCTTCGTGCTATCTTCTAGCGCAGGTCTACAATTAAAAATTGACCACACTATTCATAAAAGCATGGAGAAACAGAAATGAATTGCATCATTTTGGGAGCAAGCGGATTGGTGGGACAGCAATTACTCTTGCAAGCCTTAGAAAATCCTCGTGTCGATCGCGTGGTTGCGCCTACTCGCACAGCCCTGAACGCTCACCCTAAATTATTGAATCCGGTGATTGACTTTGCCGACCTACCGACGGATGCGGATTGGTGGCATGCCGATGTGGTGTTATGCGCATTGGGAGCGACGATGAAACTCGCAGGGTCACCGGAACGTTTTTTCGAGATCGATCATGACTATGTCCTCAAGGCCGCGCGAGCAGCAAAGGAGGCCGGCGTTCAGAGCTTTATCTACAATTCTTCGCTAGGCGCAGCTAGCAATGCATCGTCGTTTTATTTGAGGGTGAAAGGACAGATCGAGCTGGATTTGGAAGAATTAGGTTTTGCAAGCTTTGGGATTGTACGTCCTTCGTTTCTCGATGGTGGACCACGCCGCGAGAAACGTCCGGGCGAGTCAGTAGCGATTTTCTTGGCCAAACTATTGGCACCTATTATCCCTAAAAAGTATCGTGCAGTCAGTACCAGCAAGGTCGCGAAAATGATGTGGCAATTGGCGTTGCAAAATCAAGCGGGGAAACATATCGCTGAATCAGGTGCGATTTATGATTTCTAAGCTTTACCATGATCGCAATTTCGCGCCATCGCAAATCCACTGAAATAGGAAGACACGCGCACATTGGCGTGCTGCGTTGAATTAAATTAAATTGAATTGAATTGAATTGATTTAATTTTACACACCAAATTATTTGGACTCTTGCCAGATTTTGGCATTTAACACGATCAACAAAAATTCACTCTAACAAGGCTTGCATTCAATACTCATGAATCCCATACATGCGTCAGTTGACCATGCACTAATTCTTAATCACAAGCTACAAATTTTTGCGCAAGGCATTCTTGCGCCTTATTTTCTGCCCAACTAATTTGTTCCTGCTTTAGTCGCCTTGCAAGTACTTCAGCACGACCAGCCGCCCAGCCATGACCCAAACTAGCACTAACTTTGAACCACATATAGGCACGCGGTAAATCCTTTGTCACCACATCGCCCAGCACATAAAATTCAGCAAGATTGCTTTGCGCGATTGGCTCCCCGCGACTCGCTGCCAGTCGTATCCATTTCACCGCCATGGCGTAATTCTTGGTCACGCCTTTGCCTTCAAAATACATGCCGCCAATTCTGGCCATCGCCGCTGGCAGACCTTGATTTGCGGCCAGACTCGCCCATTTAAATGCTTCTATATCATTCCGTACTACACCCTGCCCCCTACGATACATCTCGCTCAGGTTATCCTGACCATGCGCATAGCCTTGGTTTGCGGATAGTTTGAAAAGCCGAATGGCCTCGACCAGATTTTTCGCAACACCCCTACCCTCAACGTACATCAAGGCGAGATTATTCTGCGCAGCAGAATCGCCTTGAGCGGCCGATTGCTGATACAGGTTAAAGGCTATCGTGAAGTCTTCTTTCACGCCGCGTCCTGTGTCATACATGAGACCCAGATTGTATTGCGCAATCGAACTTCCCTGCTCAGCCAGCGGTGTAAGAATTTTCAACGCAGTGGCAAAATCGGCGCGGCGGGCAGCCGCAATACCTTCCTCGAGCGTATCGGCACGCACGTTGCCAATCAAAACGAGCAGCAGTGCAAAGATCAATCCACAATAACGTTGCTTCATTTTTGAATACCTCTGAGTATGTTGAAGTTTCATAAGACTTTGAGTAAACAGGACAAATTCGGACTACATGCTCATATCTCAACGGCTTTAAGAGATTGGTCTGTACACACGTTCTTTATTGCGAATTTTTGGCGTAGGGGAAGCTTAGATTATACCTTTGCGCTCTAGTAAGCACATAGCCTAATTGTGCGGATATAACCGACGTAGAACTTTATCGCTGGGAACTAAACTTTTCGTGCGTTGATTGTCATGATCTGAATTGTACGCTTAGAAATTGCAGGAGAAATGGCGACTTGTTAGTCGATTTTTCCAATCAAGTCGATATCCAAACATGTGTATTCTCACAAAAAAGATTGAAACCAAAATTTGTAACAATGCATCTTTTGTCGATTCGCTTATACCACCGGTTTTCATCGCATAACTATTTTGAGTAAGCATTCATGAGGGTTTCAAGCGAGTTGAACCGAATTGCATATTTTATCGTAGTCGGGTATCTTTTCATTTTGGTAAAATTAAATCACGTTAAGTTTCAATGCTAATGAAAAATTCCAAGCCATTACTTCAAGCACTTCGATCTGGACAAAAAGTTTTTTGTCGCGCTGACTATCCAACTCCTGAAGCATTTGAGGCGATCTTGAGCGAAATGAAGTCGTTGGATGAATTTGGCTTTGTAAATGGGTATAAGATTTACCGAGATAAATTGAACAATGACACAATAATCAGCGTCTCTGCGTCTCATGGATTGTCAGACGAAGGTACGGATTATCTTATTCGGATTGGTGGCTGAATTAAAATCGAGTTCTTCGTCGTGAACGGCAACTTAACAATACAATCGATAGGGAATCGCAAATGATATTGTCAGCTTTATTTATATCCAAGAAGGCGATCCCTTCATCTCTGCGTTAGGTTCTGCACATGAAGGCTTACGCATACCCAGTTGGTGAACCGATCAACGAGTACGGATTACTAGAGCTAAAAGAGGTTTCGCTATCTGCAGACTCCAAAACGGTTCGTGCGATTGCACAGTTCTTTATCGCTGCTGCTAATGAAATGGATCGAATGGGAGAGAGCTACGGCCATTTGCACTTGCAAGACGAAAGTGATGCTTGGAAAGAAGAGTGGCCCGATATAGTTGTGTACAGATCGAATGAATAATGAACCTAACCTTCCGGTCAACCGGGACTGCGGAATCGGCGTGGCTTCTCCGGTCAATCGCATTCGCGCCACAGTCCATTACCTTCAACGTTGGGCATCATGATCGATCCGCAATCCGCCCCTCCAAAACCAAGATGTGCGCCTTGTCTGAGCATGCTTCTAGTGGGCGTAGTTTTGGTTGTTGTCTTGTACGGTCGAGTCGAAACTGTTGTACGAAAGGTGGTTAGTGGTGCCGGCATGGAGCACTGTTGCACCATTGAAGGTGTACCGTTCAACTACGTGGCGATCTTTGTTCTTTTGTGCGCAGTGGCAACCGCCTTACTTTTTGCTTTCATTCTTCAGCTCCGAGATTGGAAGCTTCGTCGAGATTTCGAGCGCAAGTATGGCGTGAAGCTACCCAGCTCATCAGGCAAGTCCGCAAGTTCAAATGATCCTGACTATGGACCATCGCTACATGGCTATGAGCATCACGACGGCGACTGACCTGTTGCCCAACGATCCGGTCCAGCGAACCGTCAAAAAACTGCGCTTTTTGCCGTCCGCGCCCCCTCCACGTTGCGCTCTTAGTTTTTGATAGTTTGGCGTTGAGCAAACTACGTGGTTTCGTGCTTGCTGAGCGATGACGAGTTGCGGTGCTTGATCGAGAATTCGGAAATTAATTCAGTCGTGTCCGGTTAAATTGCTTCAAAAGCTGAAAAGTAACCATAAGGACGCGGGTTTCAGCTCGATTTTTCTTTGCGTCGATCTGAAATTGTCAAATTTCTGCTACTAAAATCTCGGCAAAAAACAAAGCGAGCTGCGGCTCGCTTTTTCAATCGAGATCAAAGGTTACTTACTTAATTCAATCACTGCAATCATCTCGCCATCCTCATCGAGTCCGATTTCCTTGAAACCAAAGCTGGCATAGAAAGGCTGCGCCAGAGGATTCTCGGGATGGTAGCAAATCGTGATGCGCTCCAAATCGGGAGTGAGGCGAATCTCGGTCAAAGCTGCTTCCATGGCACGTCGTCCAACGCCTTTGCCTTGAAATCGCTGATCAATCATAAATCGATGGATACCCGTTTGATGTGCCACTTCACAATCGAAGCTGTGATACATCAAAAATCCAACCAGTTCAATATCCGCATAAATGGCGCGCGGATGATAATGTGGATCAAACTTCGATTGTGCAATCGAATAGGTATTACTCGCCAGGTAATCTTCTTGGTGCTTTAAGAGCTCTAACTCCACAACCGCATCGAAGTTATCGTAGGTGACTTCTTTCAACTCAATTTTCATGTTCTTTGTTTACCTGACATCTGTTTGTGACACTTGATCTCGTCCAACTTGTATCTCGCTCGCTTCATCCATGGCGATGAAACCAAGGTACCAATAGTGGAACCCTTTACGCCCTATCGGTTCAATCGGAATCGGTGTAACAACCCTCGCTATTACACTCTACAGCACGCACGAATGAAAGTAGCTCCAAGCCACCAACATGCAATCAACCATGTATTGCTATTTAGACGGCATCAACGCTTATGGTTGAATAATAGCGGTAACCCGACGTCTCGCCCGTTCACGCATTGAGCATTCACGCAGTGTGTCTGAGAGTGCCTCTAAATTCTTAACACCATACAAGTGCAGCTGCGGATAGCTGGTGTCGGACGATCTGAGTTGTAATATGCAGTAGCCCAGCAGACGCATTCCAAATGGCTTATTCAAATCAAAATGTTCTATCGTAAAGAGTTCGACGTTATCTTTGACTTTGGAAAAAATGCCACGCTCCAGCTTCACTCTTTGTGTCGTGATTTCATAATGTAGCCCGCGCGCCTTAAACCAGTAATAGAGATAGCCGACGCCAAGCGTCAGTACGACGACTATCCACTGCCAAGCACTAAAAATTGGGGCGGGATGACCAGCAAACAGAATCTTCTCCGCCTCATGCTCGGCATGTGTCATGTAGGCCTGTAAGTCGGTATTACAAAAGCGGCACTTGATCGCGACCGCTTTAATGGTTTCACCGCAAACCGGACAGTCTTTGGTATCGCGAGTATCAGGGGTATCGTTGGCGCTCATGTTGTCTTGTCGTTTCTTCGATTTTAGCAAAGCGTATAGTCTGCCATAAAGTGCTGTTGATAGGTACTTCCTATTCTAAGTTGGGCCTTGCGAATTATCTTGAAAATGAAAACATCCTGACAAAAACTAAGTGATTGCGTTCGGCCTTCCACATCGAGAGGGATAGCCCCTGACATTCAAGCGTTTTTTCGAATGCGTAATTGAGGTCACGTGTTGAGCTCACCTGTTGAGCTTATGTGTTGAGGTCACAAGTGGGTTACACATACATTTCTATCGCTATATTTATTCTTGAAAATATCAGCCCCGTAACTACAAATTGTCATTGACTTGGCGTATTGCGCCATATAAGAATCACGCAGAAACCCTGAGTTGCATTTCACTATTTCATCAAATACAAGAATCCAAATAATTTCAAAGCGACTTTTTTACCAAAACCCAAGTCAGTTGAGAATATATTTAAAATAGTGGTTTACTGAAGCTTGCGATTCATCTAAATTAGATCAAAGCATTTTAAAAAGCAGGGCATGCATGCTCTCTGAGACATTATGAGATAACCTCAAAATCATCCCCTAAATCGACGGAGAAAATATGAAATTACCCCTGCAAATGGCTTTATTTTTCTGCTTGATACATGCCAGTTTAATTGTTAGTGCTGCAGAGACGATGTCTAAAATCAAGACCAATCAAAATATTACGGTCGGCTATCGTGAAGCAACATTTCCTTTTTCTTTTTTGGACAAAAAAAAGAAACCTGTAGGCTATGCTATCGATATCTGTGAGCTGTTGGTGGACGCCGTAAAACGCGAACTTAAAGAGCCTAAATTAAAGCTAACGTATTTGCCTGTCAACGCAGAGACGCGCATGAGCACGGTGATCGAAGGCAAAGCCGATATAGAATGTGGCACTACCACCAATAATATAGAACGTCGCAAACAAGTCAGTTTTATCATCCCTCATTTTTACGCCAATGTGCGATTCATTACTCGCAGCGACTCCAATATCAAAAACTGGACAGACTTTAACGGTAAACCAATTGCCTTGATTAAAGGATCTTCCACTGCCAAATTGTTAGCTGAAAACCCTCGCACGAAAACGATTAAATTCACAACAGTCGAAGCGGCCGATCATGAAGCAGCATTTCGACTGTTAGAAACAAATCAAGCAAAAGCGTTTGTGATGGACGATGTACTACTTTATGGTTTAAGAGCCGGCGCCAAGAATCACGAGCAATATACTATCGCGGGGGATGTACTACTAACTCAAACTTATGCTTTCGTCGTGCGTAAAAATGACCCTCAATTTAAGGATTTCTTAGATAAAGAGTTGGCACGCCTAATGGTAAGTGGCGAAATTGGAAAACTATATGAAAAATGGTTTAAAAAACCGACGCAGCCAAATGGCATCAACCTCGAAATGCCTTTGAATCCTATCTTGCTCGATCAAATGCGATATCCGTCTTTCAAAGATGTAGATCTGTAACGTCGCTATGCCGACCACGGGAATCTGAACGAGTGTCAGCCTAAATTTATGTGTCGCCTGGTGCTTGCTGCTTGCTATTTGCAGGGCAAGCTCTACCCTTTTTTGATTGAAACCATTGACGCGAATTCATCGAGACAAATACTGCAACTTTATGACATACATACGCAGTAATTCAATCGCAGAGACAGCAGAGTCGGGCATGTTTTAAGGTAGTTCAAATCAGCTTTGGTCGACAGAGAAAGCTATTGACTTGTATTGTGTCGTTCATCGTGCTTAATCCCGTACGAGCAAAATTGGTCTCGTATCCTTGTCACCATCTATGGTCTGGCGTGCAAATACTGAAGATAGGATGTAATACCTTTCTTGCTAAAGCTCAGATTGGCTAATCAGACAATTTTCAAAACTAAGATCGACACTCAGAATGTGTTGTCAAGAGTTTGTCTTCGACAATTTAGGACAATCTTTAAGCTAGAATCAATTTAAAGTGCAAGCGCTATTGAGTCCTGAGATATTTACCGGGACACTTCGTCCCGATACTTGCTATGTAGAAAAGCTAGCCCAAGTGCATGATGAGAGCATGTACAGTTTGGCCCTGATCGGTTGCTGTCCCAATTTTCACATCTTTACCATGAGCCATGTTGGATGTGTTAAAGGATGATATTCTCTGCGAGGCCTTACCCCTGAATTTCCCAACTTTTGTTATTACCAAGAATGCGAAGTTGGCGTATCAACACCATTTCCTTTTTCAACGTTGTAAATGGTTCCTTGTTAGTTTCCTATTCCGCAATTTACAAAATCGACTGCGGTGAGCGAAGCTTCGGTAAAGATGTTACATTGCCCTACCGCAACTTCACGGCAGCGTTCTTTTACCGAAAGCCTGCTGAAAAATCTTGGCCTGAATTATTTTTTCAAGTTTATCTTAGAAGCTAGCCTAGTCAACATTCCTACCTCCAGTCCATTTCAGAGAGTCACTTCTGTTGTGCACATCTGGCTTTTACGATAAAAATTTTAATAATTTGGAGGCATTATGAATACCAAGGTATTTAGTGATCTTACCCTCAAGGCACGCATTGGTTTGGGATTTGCTTTGGTTCTAACAATGATGGCGATTCTGACCATTATCGGGATTTGGGAAGTCAACTCAATCTCAAAAGGATTAACGACCATCGGCGACGTCAATAGTGTCAAGCAACGCTATGCGATCAATTTCCGCGGCAGCGTGCATGACAGAGCGATCGCCCTGCGCGATGTGATTTTGGTACCAAGCGATGCAGAACTTGGCCCAGTGCTCGCCACCATTACCAGCTTATCTGCTGATTATAAAAAGTCGGCAGCTCCTTTGGATAAAATGTTCAATGAGCGTAAAGATGTCAGTAACGAAGAAAAGAAAATCCTAGAAAGCATCAAAGAGATTGAGGCACGTACGCTGCCGATGATCAAAAAAGTCATTGAGCTACGCCGCGCTGGTGGTACGGATCAGGCAAAACAAGTGATGCTAAGCGAAGCGCGTCCCGCTTTTGTGGAGTGGCTAGCTCGTATCAATAAGTTGATTGATTTTGAAGAAAACCTGAATCGCCAGGAATCAACGATAGCGCGTGAAACTGCCAGTGGATTCCAAACACACATGTTAATTACCTGTCTCGCTGCACTTATTTTGGGGGCAGTGGTCGCTACTTTGATCGCACGTAATATTTCCAGAGCGCTCGGTGGTGAGCCTAGAGAAGCTAGCGCCATAGCCCGCAGTATTGCCGCTGGTGATCTTAGTATTGAGATCGATGTTGATGCGCGAGATCAGACCAGTGTTTTGTCAGCGATGAAGGAGATGCGCGATAGCTTGGTGAGTATCGTTGGTCGTGTGCGTAGCGCGACAGAGACTATTTCAACCGGCTCCTCAGAAATCGCGTCTGGCAACCAAGATTTATCTTCCCGTACAGAACAACAAGCGACATCGCTCGAAAATACCGCGTCTTCAATGTCGGAATTAACTTCGACCGTGAAGCAAAATGCCGACAACGCCAAACAGGCAAATCAATTAGCAGTGACTGCCTCCGGTGTTGCGATTAAAGGGGGCGAAGTGGTCTCTCAAGTCGTCAATACCATGAGTTCAATCAATGATTCAGCGAAGAAAATCGTCGATATCATTGCCGTCATCGACGGTATTGCTTTCCAAACCAATATTCTTGCATTGAATGCCGCAGTCGAAGCTGCTCGCGCTGGTGAACAAGGTAGAGGTTTTGCCGTGGTGGCCAGCGAGGTACGTAATCTGGCGCAACGTTCCGCCGCAGCGGCCAAAGAAATCAAAACGCTGATTGGTGACTCAGTGGAGAAAGTGGATGCCGGAAGCAAGCTGGTGGCCGAAGCTGGCAGCACCATGAACGAAATTGTGAGTAGCGTGAAACGGGTAACCGACATCATGGCCGAGATCATGGCTGCGAGCCAAGAGCAGAGCACCGGCATCGAACAGGTAAATTCTGCAATCGATCAAATGGACCAAGTCACACAGCAAAACGCAGCCTTGGTAGAAGAAGCCGCGGCAGCGGCAGCATCGATGCGAGATGAGGCAGGTCAGTTGGCAGAAACGGTCGCAGTGTTTAAGTTAAGTCATACGCAAACTGCGACGCTGGGCGCGTCGCCTAAGCCACGATCCACTCATTCCAACGTGCTAGTTGGAAAAAAGCGCAACGCTAGGATGAAGCTAATTGCATGATTGTATGCTTGCGTCGAGATAAAGTTCGAGGGCGAGTCCTTTAGTTTAGTGAAGACTTGCTCTTAGGGTTCTGACCTCGATGCTGACGTCTTTTACCCACAAAGTTATATGAGAAAAAGTAAGCATTAATGCTGCTTCTGATTCTGACATAACCGTTTTTATCTGAGCATGCGCGGGGGATTATTCCCGTGCATCTTCGAATGATCAACTCAGACCAATGAAATTCTCGCTGCATTTTCGCGCAGCATTCCTGACACAAACGTCCTCTTATTGAAATGCATCTAGGTTCGGTAAGGCTTGTTTTCTCAACTCAAATTTTCTCAGGTTGACGCTGGCCAAGCCTGCATCGCAAATTCGACCATTTTCTCTAACATCGCCAAACTAGCCCCGTCGTGAGCTTGTACTGCCATACCCTGCACCACCATCGCAAAATAAGCGCCGAGAATGACGACATCGGTCTTAGCTGGCAATTCTCCCGCAGCAATGGCTTGTTCTAGCCGTTGCTGTATCGATGCCGAGGCCGCCAAACGTAAGTCACGTGCCGCTACGGCAACGCCATTGCTTTCTGTAGCAACATGAATATTCGCTGTAGCGACCATACATCCTGCGACATGTCCTGCACCGGTAAATTGGCGCGCTGCGCCCATCAGCAATTCGAGAATCGCTTCTTTGGCATTGATAACAGTCGTTAATGCCCTGCCAAAATAATCGCCATGTCGGTTTTGATAAAGCACCAGCGCTTCAAGATAAAGCTGGTCTTTAGAACCAAAGGCTGCATACAAGCTAGGTGCCGCGATTCCCATAGCAGCCGTCAATTGCGCTGTCGAGGTGCCTTCATAGCCATGACGCCAGAATAAATCCATTGCTATCCCCAGCGCCTGTTCTCGATCAAAGTTACGCGGGCGTCCTGCTCCTCGCTTTATTGCTACTTCTTCCATAGAAAATCTCCCTGATCGTTTGATATGCGGTAGGCCGCCACAGTCATTATTATAGCGCTCGCTAAAATATTATTGACAGAAACTTTTCCCATCTATATTATGTAGTGATCGATACATAATTAAGGAGGTAGTACTAATGAATTCTCGTCATTACATACTTGAAGCAGGAAAAGACCGCGCTGTGCTACGTCAAGGCACCCGCTCACTTGCCAATCTCGAGCCTACACAAGTGCTGATACGTGTCGGGGCAGTCAGTCTGAACTATCGCGATTGCTTAGTGCTGCAAAGTCAAGTCGACAATCGTGCCGCACTCACACCCCTCTCGGATGCTGCCGGCACCGTTATCGCAGTTGGTAGTTCGGTGACGCGTTGGAAAAATGGTGATCGGGTTAGCCCAATTTTTTTTGCAAACTGGGTTGACGGTCCATTTCGCCCCCACCATTTCGGTTCAGCCTTAGGTGGTGGTCAAACAGATGGCGTACTTGCAGAACATATCATCGCCGACGAAACGGCAATAGTGGCGGTACCAGATCACCTGAGTCTAGAACAAGCTGCCACCTTGCCTTGTGCTGGCGTCACGGCCTGGCATGCTCTGTTTGAACGCGGAAACTTGCAAGCTGGAGAAACCGTCCTGGTACAAGGTACTGGCGGTGTAGCAATGCTCGCTTTGCAATTAGCGACCGCGCATGGTGCCAAGGTGATTGTGACGTCGTCGTCCGGCGAAAAACTCGAACGCGCGCGTGACGCTGGCGCATGGAAAACCATTAACTATCGCGAACATGCAGATTGGGATCGCGTGGCACGTGAAATGACCGACGGCGCTGGCCTCGATCATATACTCGAACTAGGCGGCCCCGACACCTATACTCGCTCACTCGAAGCCATCGGCCACGGTGGCCGTATTGCCCAAATCGGTGTATTGACAGGATTTGACGCCGCACCTCACATCACGCCTATGCAATTTAAAAATGCCAGCATCAATGGTATCTGCGTCGGTTCAGCAGCGCACTATGCGCGCTTGAACGACTTCATTAGCAAGCATCAAATTCATCCGTTGATAGACCATACTTACAGCTATGAACAAGCGGATGAGGCTTATGACGCAATGCTCAATGCAAAGCACTTCGGCAAGCTCGTTATTAGCCTATAGTAAACCCTTGCTTTAAGACATACATCAACCATTAGATTCACAGTCAACAACAGGATCAACAAAATATACACATTTATCATCAACCTCATCAACATCATCAAAATGATTCTGGAGGAGGGTTCTAACAAGCCCTCCCCCCAGATCTAATTAAACTGCGCGCACACGCCAACCGTCCGCCTTGAGTTGCTCCACCAAGCTATCTGGGCCTACCATATGAAATAGTCCAACAATGACTAGCGATGGTTTTGCCTCTTTCTGCATCGAGGCAAAGCGGGGTAGCCAATTACGGTTGCGCCCTACAATATGTTTCGCGTAAAGATCAGGCTGAGTGCGTTTCATCGCTTCGACAAATTTCGTGGCGGGTGTCGTATCGCCTTTTGCCCAGGCGGAATAAACCCGCTCATTTTCCGCGGTTCCCGCCAAAATCCTATCGAGTGTGTATTGTAGGAATTGCACATCTTCTGGAGCCGACATTTCGCCCATAAATTGAGCGGTATCCTCTTGCGTTTCGAACTCACTCATTTGAGGGACTTTGGCCGTCTTAGCGATACGCAACAGCACACTTTCGGCGGTTCCCTCGACATCCAAGTTCGTCGCCTTGAAGTAGCCCCACTCAAGTGTCATCGCTGCCACCCAAGGGCGCAGTGGTGCAATTTGCTCAAGCGGGACTTTGGTCAACTCGACCGTCTGCTTCACGCGAGCAAAGTCGGCTGTACTGAGTTGTTCACTGAGTGACTTTTTAGGGTCCATTAAATACTTGGTTTGGGGTTTGACATCCTTGCGATGGGTACGATTAGTTTCAGTCCAGATCGTCCCGCAGGTTGTTACCAAACCTTGGATACGCGAGTCGCTCCACGCCGTAGCGCGAGGTGGCGTCTGTCCCATCAAATACACGGTACGCCCAGCTTTTTCCACCGTCCACAAGGGCCAAGGCGAAACAACAACAGATTCTTCTTCCGTCGCTGATACCACGCCAGACAAGCCAAGGCCCGTCGTGACAGAAAGTGCCGCCCAGGTTTTTAATAACTGACGTCGGGAAAAGACCTCATTTGGATTTTTAGTGAATCGCATACGCTATTACTCCCTTTTCTATATTTAGTTCGCGAAAGAGAAGCAGTGTATAAAAAGTGTCACTGTTAGCGACGTGGTTTGCGACAGTCGGCAGAATATGGCAACCAGTTTGCAGAAAGGTGATATGGGGAAAGCCTTGGCAATGCTGAGGGAGTTCTTTCATCTTTCAATCAATCCAAGTCCGATCGTTTTCACGAACGCAAGCTTCATTGATTGATGACCAGAGTAAGAGTCCCAATTCGAAAAGAAAGTGGTTTAGTATTCGTGCAGACATCGTTTTTGATAGTCCAAAATGAAACCAAACAAGGATAGTGCGAAACAATGGATTTTTCTTCCAAATCAATAACAGTGAAACCTGTTTTTGGGCGTGGTTTTAAACGACTCTTCAAACGCTCGATCATCAGCTTGTTTGCCATCGCGTGCTTATATGGCACAGCGATCTTTTTCCCTTCGTTTTTGTACGACTATCACTACCAAAGAGAAAATGTACACATCTTCAGCGACGAAGAATTGCCTTCCAATATTGACGATCTTGGTCGAACTGTTCTGGGAAGAATAAAAAAATC
Organism: uncultured Undibacterium sp.; assembly: GCA_963512475.1. Classification (GTDB taxonomy): domain Bacteria; phylum Pseudomonadota; class Gammaproteobacteria; order Burkholderiales; family Burkholderiaceae_D; genus Undibacterium. The sequence goes on along the minus strand of CAUPNA010000086.1, from coordinate 536 downwards.
TGTCTATTACAATCCAAAGGATGAATACAAGGTTTTTATCTCGAATAAAAATTGGCGTTGGCGCTTTATTGCCAACCTGAGACCAGATGCAGGTGGATTCAATATTGAATTTTGCCCCAACAATTCTTTTATTCGTCCCAGTGTCATCGCGGAAAATCGGATTATTCCGCCACGTGCAACGATGGCTGATGCTGCAGAAAGGGATCTGGTCTATTTCATTTCACACGAAATCACCCACGGCATGATGGTTAACTATAACGGCCTTTTCACTTCACTTTCGAAAACCAAAGGCTGGATTAAAGAAGGCTACGCCGACTTGATAGGAAAAAAGACTTTCGATTATGACGGCAACTTGGCGCAGTTAAAATCGAATGAAAAAAGGCTACAAATATCTTCTGGACTTTATGTTCGCTATCATCTCGCGTTACTGTATTTGACGGAGAAAAAAGGCATGAGCTTTGCCGAGATCGTCGATAAAAATCCGGCGCTGGAAGAAGTAATAGAAGAGATGCTGGCCTTGAATTAGCTGCCTGCAT
>CAUPNA010000085.1:0-18949 GCA_963512475.1 uncultured Undibacterium sp. | reverse complement strand
TAAAGCCGGTGTGCATCGTATCACTAACTGTAATAATGGGGCACATGCTCTAGCCGTGCTAGACAACCATCAGTCGGAAATCATACTTTGTGATCTGACTTTGCCTGGAATGGATGGTATTAGCTTCTTACGTCTTGTTGCCGAAAATGGCTATCAAGGGGGAATCATTATCCTGAGCGCTGCGGATCGCAGTGTGATTAAGGCAGCCGAAAATCTGACTCGCGCTTACGGTTTGAACTTGCTAGGTTCATTGCAAAAACCCCTAGATACTGAAGAGATGCTGGAAGCGCTGACACGCCAGTCTTCTGCACCTACGCATTCAAGTGCATTACCCAAAGTGGCTTTGCTATCCTTAGAAGATCTGAAAAAAGGACTTACTGAGGACTGTTTAGAAATTCATTTTCAACCAAAAATCTCCATCAGTACGAAACGTATCACAGGCGCAGAATGTCTCGCGCGCTGGCGTCATCCTATTCGCGGCTTACTTGGCCCCTCTGCTTTTGTATCAGGACTTGAAAAACACGGCCTCATAGACACAATGAGTAAGATAGTCTTGGAGAAAAGTGCAATGCAACTGCGTCAATGGCATAAACAAGGACACCAAATAAAATTGTCCGTTAACATTTCCACGGACAATTTAACTCAATTAGATTTACCTGAACAATTCGAATCCATTTTACAATCAGTTGGCGTGCGTCCTTCTCAGTTCATTTTAGAACTGACCGAATCACGCCTGATGGAAAATTTGACCGTTAGCTTGGAGATACTGACACGCCTGCGTCTTAAAGGATTCGGATTATCGATCGATGATTTTGGCACTGGATTTTCAACGATGGAAAATCTCAAGCAGTTACCCTTCACCGAACTAAAAATTGATCGTGCCTTTGTGAATGCCGCATTGGACCACGAAGCAGCAAGAGCTATCTTCAATTCAAGTATTCAACTGGGCAAAATATTTAATTTAAATTTAGTCGCCGAAGGCGTCGAAACAAAACAAGATTGGGACTTCATCGTGGAATCCGGTTGCGACGACGTTCAAGGCTACTTCGTGGCTCAAGCCATGCCTGCGAATGAATTCATGGATTGGAAAATCGCTTGGGAGAAGAAGTTAAAACGCGAAAATTGAAGCGATATATAAAGCGATAAATAAGGACAAAAAAATTAAGCGAACCAGATAGAACTTCTGCGGCTTTCTTGAGCTTGCCTTTTTGTTTGCATTGCTTTATTACTTCTAGCCAGCGTCATCCAACAAGCCGAACTAAACACTTTTTATTGATAACTTTTACAAAAAGGATACAGTCAATGCCGAATACCAATTCAAAACGATATCAAGATCTAAGTGTATTGATCGTAGACGATGACGAGTTTCAGGTGGACTTTGTTTCCTCACTTTTGAATGAATTAGGCGTCAGTCAAATAATGACGGCAAATGGTGGCAAAGCGGGTTTACTCGCTTTTGACAATGCAATAGGGAGACCTGATCTTTTGCTGTGCGATATACAGATGCCAGATATTGACGGATTTGAATTTATGAAGAAAATGGGAGAACGGCAATTTACCGGTGGTGTAATAATAATGTCCGGCCAAAGCTCACACATCATGCATTCCGCTGCTCTGGTTGCGCAATTGTCGCGGCAAAATTTTCTTGGCAATATTACCAAACCCGTCAGCAAGGAGGCGATCGTTGAAAAAATCAAACAAATGATTGCCAACTAGGCAATCATTCTTTGGTGCATTTCTATCCTGTTTTAAACAATTAAATTGCTTTTGTTGGTAGCAGGACACCAACTAGTGCATCAAACTTAGATAAAATTCTGCATCGTCTTAGTTGTCTTGAGTTGTCTTGAGTTATCTTGATTTATCTTGAGTGATCGTAATTGTCTTATAATGCCCGCGAAAATTTGCGGGCATTTTTATTATTTTTCTTTTTTGCTATTTTTCCATGAATATTCTGCTTTGGCTTGTCGTTCTGTATTGGATTATCTCTGTCGGCGTCGGGCTGTATGCCGCCCGCTATGTCAAGAATTCAAAAGATTTCGCGGTAGCAGGTCGTTCGCTGCCTATGTATATCGTCACTGCCACCGTCTTTGCGACTTGGTTTGGTTCAGAAACGGTCTTGGGAATTTCCTCCACCTTTGTCAAAGAAGGTTTAAAAGGCGTAGTGGCAGACCCATTTGGCTCTTCCTTGTGCCTGATTTTCGTCGGTCTCTTCTTCGCTCGCCGGCTCTACAGAATGAATTTGCTAACCATAGGCGACTACTACAAAGCGAAGTATGGCCGCACTGTTGAAGTTTTAGTCTCACTTTGTATTGTGGTCTCCTATCTGGGTTGGGTCGCGGCGCAAATTAAAGCTTTGGGCTTGGTATTTAGCGTCGTCTCAGGCGGTGCGATCGATATGAATACCGGCATGATCATCGGTGCAGGCAGTGTCCTCATCTACACTTTGATGGGCGGCATGTGGTCGGTCGCGATTACGGATTTCTTACAAATGATCATTATCATGATCGGCATGCTCTATATGGGCTGGGAAGTATCTAATATGGTTGGTGGTGCTGGTGCCGTTGTGACCCACGCCGTCAATGCTGGAAAGATGGAGTTTTGGCCTGCGCCAACCACACGTGAAGTCTTATGGTTCTTCGCTGCCTGGATCACGATGATGCTCGGTTCCATTCCACAACAAGATGTGTTTCAACGCGTTGCCTCAGCAAAATCTGAAAATGCGGCAGCCAATTCCGCTATATTAGGTGGAAGTTTGTACTTCTTATTTGCATTTATCCCGATGTTTCTGGCTTACTCAGCAACCTTGATTGATCCTTCCATGGTCGCCAAACTCATCGATACAGATTCTCAAATGATTTTGCCAACACTGATCATGACTCACATGCCTTTGTTCGCCCAAGTCATGTTCTTTGGTGCTTTATTGTCAGCGATCAAGAGCTGTGCCAGTGCGACTTTGCTGGCGCCATCGGTGACGTTCGCAGAAAACATCATGAAACCTTTCTTCCCGAATCAAACCGACAAACAATTCCTCTTGATGATGCGCATTGTCGTTTTAATATTTACCTTCATCGTGACGCTATTTGCCATGAATACAGAAGCAAGTATCTACAAAATGGTAGAAAACGCTTATAAGGTCACTCTAGTATCAGCCTTTGTTCCTTTGGCTTTTGGCTTGTATTGGAAACGAGCGACGCAGCAAGGTGCTTTATTGTCTATTATTCTAGGCTTGAGTTCTTGGATCTTATTGGAAATCAATGCGCCAGAAGAATTTTGGCCGCCTCAATTAGTTGGCGTGTTGATGAGTTTAGCCGGCATGTTGTTGGGTTCTTTATTGCCTCAAATCAGACCTCACAGCCCCCAGGCACCGGCAATTTAGTTTGTCATACCCTTGAAGTAAACTTGCTATATAACTGTTGCACACCAGTTATATAGCGGTTCTATGGTTCTTAGATCGCTCTTTCTGACTAAGGTAACTGCGTTTTCTGTAAATTAGTGAGGTAAACCGTTATAATTCAGGGTTTTACGAGTTTTCCTAAGGATAAAAATGCCTATCTATGCTTATCGCTGCGATGAATGTGGCTTTGCCAAAGATGTGCTGCAAAAAATGTCGGAAGACCCGCTGACGGTTTGCCCTGAATGCCAGCAGACTAGCTTTAAGAAGCAAGTGACTGCAGCTGGTTTTCAGTTAAAAGGATCGGGCTGGTACGTCACTGATTTCCGTGGTGGAAATACGAGCAAGGAAAGCACGGGCATTGCCACAAGTGTAGACACAAAACCCGACGTAAAAGGAGGGGAATCTGCTCCTGCGGCGGCATCAACGAACACCGATAGCAGCACTAGTACCAGCACCAGTACCAACGCGACGACTAACGCAAGCAACAACGACAAAGCCGCTTAAATTCAACCACCAATCTCAATACTATGCGTAAATATTTTATAACTGGATTGTTGATTCTCGTGCCGCTTGCGATTACAGCATGGGTATTACATGCTGTCATTAGTACCATGGATCAAACCTTGTTCCTACTTCCTGAAAGTTGGCGTCCAGAAGCCTTGATCGGTCTCAAGATCCCTGGTTTTGGTGTGGTATTGACCGTGCTAATTATTTTCGTGACGGGCTTACTAACGCAAAATTTCATTGGCAATTATGTTGTTGCTGCTTGGGAAGGTTTGTTAAACCGGATTCCGATTGTCAACTCAATTTACTCTAGTGTTAAGCAAGTTTCAGACACCCTATTTTCCTCCTCTGGCAATGCCTTCAGCAAAGCCTTATTGATTCAATACCCAAGAGAAGGTTCATGGACAATCGCTTTTTTAACCGGCCAACCTAGCGGTGCTGTCGCCAAACATTTAGGCGACGATTTTGTCAGTGTCTACGTACCAACTACCCCCAACCCAACATCTGGGTATTTTTTGATTATCCCCAAAAAGGATGCAATTGAACTTGATATGAGCGTCGATACGGCGCTTAAGTATGTAGTTTCAATGGGTGTCGTCGCGCCTGAAGTGGCAGAACAAGCCGCAGCGGCGCAAAATAAGATTTGTAATTAGCTTTGTTCAACGCTAGTTATGCGAATAGCCCTACGCGAATTGAACAAGTCTCACGCTTAGTGAGTAAAAACAATGAATAAAATTAATGAATCAAATTAGTGAATTAATAAGGTTGAATTTATACGGTGAATTAGTACTCACCAATTAAACTCGACGAATTAACATCAAAGCTATTAACTTTTAAGAAGACAGGTAAGAAATTATGTCCATGCGTACCAACTACTGCGGCCTTACTACAGAAGCATTACTCGGCCAAACCGTCAGCCTGTGTGGCTGGGTGCATCGCCGTCGTGATCATGGTGGGGTTATTTTTATCGATTTGCGCGACCGTGAAGGTCTGGTGCAGGTAGTATGCGATCCAGATCGCGCTGAAGTCTTTAAGAATGCAGAAACTGTACGTAATGAGTTTTGCTTACGCATCACTGGTATCGTACGCAATCGTCCTGATGGCACGATTAATAATAATTTGAAATCGGGCAAAATCGAAGTCTTGTGCCACGACTTAGAGATTCTGAATCCATCCGTGACGCCACCGTTCCAGTTAGATGATGACAATTTGTCTGAAACAACGCGTTTGACACATCGAGTATTAGATTTGCGTCGCCCACAAATGCAAAACAATTTGCGTTTGCGTTATAAGGTCACGATGGAAGTGCGTAAGTTCCTCGATGAAAACGGCTTTATCGATATCGAAACACCGATGTTGACCAAATCGACGCCAGAAGGCGCACGTGATTACTTGGTGCCATCCCGCGTCAATGCTGGTAACTTCTTCGCCTTGCCGCAATCACCACAATTGTTCAAACAATTGTTGATGGTCGCAAACTTTGACCGCTACTACCAAATCACCAAATGCTTCCGCGACGAAGATTTGCGCGCTGATCGTCAGCCAGAATTTACACAGATTGATTGCGAAACCTCGTTCATGAACGAACAAGAGATTCGCGATATGTTTGAAGGCATGATCCGTGGCGTATTCAAGAAAACGCTGGATATCGATTTGCCAAATCCTTTCCCAGTCATGGACTTCGCTGATGCCATGGGTCTGTATGGTTCCGACAAACCAGATATGCGCGTTAAGTTGCAATTCACCGATTTGACTGAAGTCATGAAAGACGTGGATTTCAAAGTCTTCTCCAACGCAGCTAATATGCACAATGGTCGCGTAGTCGGTATGTTAGTGCCAGGCGGCGGCAGCATGCCTCGATCTGAAATCGACGCTTACGATCAATTCGTTCGTATCTACGGCGCTAAAGGTTTGGCTTACATCAAGGTCAATGACAAAGCCGCAGGCCGTGATGGCTTGCAAGCGCCTATCGTGAAGAATTTGCACGACGCAGCCTTGGCAAAAATTATAGAATTGACTGGCGCAAATGATGGTGATTTGATTTTCTTCGGTGCGGACAAAGCTAAAGTCGTCAACGACGCGATTGGCGCGTTGCGCGTGAAAATTGGTCATAGCGAATTCGGTAAAAATAATGGCCTGTTTGAAGATGCATGGCGTCCACTGTGGGTGATCGACTTCCCTATGTTTGAACACGATGAAGAAAACGATCGCTGGACTGCAACGCATCATCCATTCACCGCACCAAAAGATGGTCACGAAGATTTGATGGAAACAGATCCGGGCAAATGTATCGCTAAAGCCTATGACATGGTGTTGAATGGCTGGGAACTCGGTGGCGGTTCTGTGCGTATTCACCGTGCTGAAGTACAAAGCAAAGTATTCCGCGCATTGAAAATCAATGATGATGAAGCACAGTTGAAGTTCGGCTTCTTGCTCGATGCCTTGCAATACGGCGCGCCTCCACACGGTGGTTTAGCGTTCGGCCTGGATCGTATCGTGACGATGATGACGGGTGCAGAATCGATCCGTGACGTGATCGCTTTCCCGAAAACGCAACGTGCTCAGTGTTTATTGACGCAAGCCCCATCTGAAGTCGATGAAAAGCAATTGAAAGAATTGCACATTCGTTTGCGTGCAGCGGAACCTAAGGTCGTTTAAATAAATTTTTAAGCAAACTTTATCGCGACAAAACAAAAACGGCAGACTAAGTTCTGCCGTTTTTTATTGCTGTGTCACGCTTTGCACGCGCATCAAAGATGACTTACTCCCGCTTCTGATCAATCGACAGATGGTTTTATGGCATACTACGAGCACCTCTAGCCAAGCGCCATCTTCAAAAATCATGAGCAGCACTTTCAAAATTCCCGAATCCGTTTTAGTCGTCATCTACTCCCCAGACTTAGAAGTCTTGTTACTTGAGCGCGCGGACAAACCAGGCTTTTGGCAATCCGTAACTGGCTCAAAAGATAGCTTGGATGAAGCACTTGAATGGACGGCACAACGTGAAGTGATGGAAGAAACTGGGATTGATACGCGAGCTCACCAACTGAGCGATTGGCAGCTTTCGAATGTGTATGAAATTTACCCTACGTGGCGTCATCGATATGCACCGGGTGTGATCCACAACAAGGAATATGTCTTCGGCCTTTGTGTGTCACGCGACACCTCGGTTACACTAGCGCCAAGAGAGCATTTGCATTATCAATGGTTACCTTTGCAAGCAGCGGCTGATTTGTGCTTTTCTGCGTCGAATGCCGAAGCGATTTTGCAACTACCCCAACGCTACAAAAATGATGACATCGATTCTTAGATCCAGAATCCAAATTCCAATTGCACTATCAAAGGCAAGATCATGAAGCTACGTATTGCCACTTACAACATACACAAAGGTGTGAGTGCATTCGGACGCAAAGCCCGCATACATGACTTAAAAGAAGCGATCAATTTACTCGATGCGGATTTGGTGTTTCTGCAAGAAGTTCAAGGTCAACACGATCATCATGCGAAAAAACACGCAAATTGGCCTGAACAAGGACAACACGATTTTTTAGCGGGGGATTCGCATACATCGGCCTACGGCATGAATGCCATCTACGAACACGGTCATCACGGCAATGCGCTATTAAGCCGCTTACCGATTCTGCATTCGAGCAATCATGATGTCTCCGATCATGCCTATGAGCAGCGCGGCATTTTACATGTGCGAGTGCAATTGGGCGAGATCCTTGCCCATTGCTTTGTCATCCATCTGGGTCTATTTGCAGGCAGTCGCCGACGTCAGGTTCAGGCATTGATTACGCAAATACAAACGCAGGTCGAAGCCAAGCAACCCTTAATTATTGCGGGTGATTTCAATGACTGGAGCCAAGGGCTCAGTCATACTTTATATAAAGAATTAGGTGTCATCGAAGCTTTCGATGTGGCCAACCACAGCAACACTGAACTACCGATTAAACGCAGCAAGCTAGCGGCGGTAAAAACGTTTTTCCAGACTAATTCTGTGCATGCACGAACCTTCCCCGCTGGATTGCCTTGGCTCAGTCTGGATCGCATTTACCTACGCGGCTTTCAGGTGGAACGAGCCCATGTGCTCAGCGGAAAGCCCTGGACACAGCTCTCTGATCACGTGCCAATTTGCGTTGATCTGCAGTTGAATTCTCAATTTCCAGATCATGGCTAAACTCGTATTTAGCGATAATAATCAGTGTCAGTTATTACATACGGGTGCGCATTTTTTTACTGCATTGATCGACGCGATCGACCATGCTCAGCAAGAGATACTGTTAGAAACCTATATTTACGCCAATGACACAACCGCCCAAACTATCACAACAGCCCTATGCAATGCGGCTCAACGCGGTGTCTGCGTCCAAGTCATTATCGACTGGATAGGGGGTGCCAATCATACGCAAGAGTTGCAGACACAATTTCAACAGGCTGGAGTGCAATGCCGTCTTTTCAATCCCTGGTTTAAACGCGGACTAGCACGCACTCATCGCAAACTTGTTGTAGTAGACCAGGCGCTCGCCTTTATTGGCGGCATTAATATCATTGATGATTACCTATCCGATGATGGCAGGAATACGCCATTGCCTCACGCACGCTGGGACTTCGCAGTAAGCGTTAGCGGAAATTTGGTGCAGAGCGTGCATACAGAAGTCAGTGCTCAATGGCTAAAAATGGGTAAACTTCAGTTGTTACAAAGATTAAAACTCGCGGTCACTCTACGCGCGCCCTCAATCAGCACCAGCACTCATTCCAGTCAAGCCGCCCTGGTCATACGTGATAATTTACGTAATCGCAGCACCATACAAAAAGCCTACTTGAAGGCAATAGGCTCAGCCAAGCACACTGCAATTTTAGCGAATCCTTATTTTGCTCCCGGGCGTAAAATTCGCAATGGTCTTATCAAAGCAGCACAACGCGGGGTTGATGTCAGCCTACTGTTAGGGGTCGGGGACTTTCACTTGCAAGACGCAGTGGCACAGTCTTATTATCCTAAGCTACTAGCCTCTGGCGTAAAAATTTATGAATACCACAAAACCAAGCTACACGCTAAAGTCGCGGTGATCGACCACGATTGGGCAACCGTAGGTTCCAGCAATTTTGATGGTTTGAGCCTATTCGTCAATCAAGAGGCCAATATTATCGTGTTGGATCAGGTGTTTGCGGATCAGCTAAAGCGACATTTACAACAAGGCTTACAAGACGCTGTGCGAGTCGATCCCAACTGTCTGGTTCGTTTATCTTGGCACCGCCGTTTCAAACATCGTGTCGCGTATTGGTTTTATCGTACTATTATGCGCATCGCCACTTTAGGTCAATACCGCTAACTTGCTATGACTATCACGACGTTAAGTAGTACCAGAATCGACAAATGGCTGTGGGCTGCCCGTTTTTTCAAAACTCGCAGCTTGGCCACCACTGCAGTCGAACTTGGACGCGTACTGCAGAACGAACAAAGAATCAAACCAGCGCATGCAGTGAAAGTCGGTGATATGTTAGAAATTCATCATGCCGAGCAGATCTGGCAGGTTGAAGTTCTACGCATCATGGAAGTGCGTGGCTCCGCCGTTATTGCTCAAACGATGTATGCAGAAACCTCGGAGAGTATCGCTAAGCGCCAACAAAGAGCGGAACATAAACGCTTACATACCGAACCCGCTGCGCAACTTCAACAGCGCCCAACGAAGCGCCAACGACGGCAGTTAGCCAATGTTTCGATTGAATGAGCGATAAAAAAAGACGAGCTACGTCTATTTAATAATTAAAAAATACGCAAAAAGACTACGACATTTACGCAACTGCGCTGTCAATTAAATCAAATTTCTGAGGCGACGATGCGCAGTTCAGCGTATATTATCAATTAGCAACATATTCGCAACATCTTTCCCATTTATTCCTCAATACTTATCTGAAGCACTTTAGAAATCTTCCAAGGAGATTCAAATGCAAGCGTTCTATGATTTAAGAATTGCCACTAAATTGATGTTCGGCTTTATTGCAGTTCTACTGCTTACTTGCTTTCTCGGGATATTTGCCATCATTCAATTAACCAGCTTAAACACAGCTGCGGATGAGATGGGCAATGATTTAATGCCTAGCTCAATTAGTGGCATGGGGATGAAGGAAAGCGTATCGCGCATGCGCTCGCAAGAGGCTCAACTAGCAACAGCCGAAACCCCCGAACTAGCGAAGACTTACCAAGACAGAACCAATGAAGCGATTGAGGCTTTTCGTAAAAATCATGGCGAATTCGTTAAGAATGCGGATTCTGGAGAGGACAAAAAAGCACTCGATGAATTACTAGTCGCATTCAACGCTTATGCGCAGATTTCAGATCGCATCTCCAAACTCGCAAGCGAAGGAAAAACACCGGAAGCAGTCGCTCTGTTGCGTACAGAATCCTCAGCCAGCAATAAAAAAATGCGTGGCATGTTGGATAAAATTGTTGATGCGCAACAGGCAGCTGGGAAGAAAGCTGCAGAGAACAGTCACAGTTTATTTGTCAAAGCGCGCTTGATGATTATCATTGCGATGGCAATCAGTATTGCGATTGGATTCGTTATGGCGATCTGGCTGGCGCGAATCGTTTCCAAGCCCTTACAGAGTGCGGTCGAATTCGCGCAATCCATTGCATCTGGAGACTTAACGAATAAAATCGAAGCCGAAAGCACTTGTGAAACCGGACAACTGATGAGTGCACTCTCAGAGATGAATAACAGCCTGCTCACGGTGGTTGGCGAAGTACGTGCCGGCACAGAGCAAATCAATAACGCCGCGACTGAAATCGCGAATGGAAACCTTGATTTATCGAGCCGCACCGAGGAACAGGCTAGTTCGTTAGAAGAAACTGCATCTTCGATGGAAGAAATCACCTCAACGGTTAAACACAATAGCGACAATGCCCGGCAAGCGAATATCTTGTCACAAACCGCTACTTCAATCGCGATAAAAGGTGGCAGTGTCGTTTCAGAAGTCGTTTCTACCATGACGTCAATTAATGAGTCATCGAAGAAAATCGTCGACATCATCAGCGTCATCGATGGAATCGCCTTTCAAACCAATATTTTGGCGTTAAATGCAGCTGTAGAAGCCGCCCGAGCGGGCGAACAAGGGCGTGGCTTCGCTGTCGTGGCTTCAGAAGTGCGCAGCCTGGCTCAGCGTTCTGCGAGTGCCGCCAAAGAGATCAAAGAACTGATTAATGACTCGGTAGAAAAAGTCGCTCAGGGAACACGTCTAGTCGACAGTGCTGGTAGTACCATGCAAGAAGTGGTAGACAGCGTAAAACGGGTGAGCGACATCATCAGCGAAATCACAGCGGCGGGTCAGGAACAAACCAGTGGTATCGAGCAGATTAACCAAGCCATCATACAAATGGACAGTGTCACTCAACAAAACGCAGCACTGGTGGAAGAAGCAGCCGCCGCCGCAGCGACTATGCAGGAACAATCTGCCAACCTAGTGCAAGTGGTCAGCGTGTTTAAGCTTGATCAGCAAGCTTATAGCGCACCAAAAGCCGCGACGAGAAAATCCTCCCCAGCAAAAAAGGCGGCTCAGCCTGCACGCTTGAAAGCTGAAACTAGTACAGCGTCGGCACGTGCCGATACGTGGGAAGAATTCTAAAGCTAAACAATAAAGTATCCAAAATATCCATATAAAACGCCACCAATATCTGAACTCAGGTATTAGTGGCGTTTTTTTTGTGGCTCTGCTTGATGAACATTCGGAGACAAAGTAAGGATCGCGGTGCGCACTGCCAAAATGCCAGCTAGCATGGAAATCGTCTAGACAAGCATAGTACGCACAACGCCCCCTACAAATTAGTTATTAAGTAAGTTGCATTAATTCTCAAGCCATCATCCTAGACAATATAGGGCCTTTATTGGGTGCTGTGGTAATCGCGCACATTGTTGTAGGTATTCCATTCTAATGAGTTTTTTCTGATTGACATTTAAAGACGCATGTTTAATAGTACGGTCGTTCGATTATTTTCTTGAGCGTGCTTTTATCTAGAGCTCAAACTATTTTCCAGTGTCCTGAAATCGCTGTCACCATTCAGAAAAAATCAATTAAAACAATGAATATCACATCGAAATTTATGCGTAAGGGTGAATTGACCCGAGCAGCAATATTGGACACTGCATTAGAGTCAGCGAGCAGAAACGGTCTGGAAGGCTTGACCATAGGCTTACTCGCAGAACAAATGAATATGAGTAAATCGGGTGTATTTGCCCACTTTGGTTCACGTGAAGATCTACAAATTGAAGTGCTAAAGTTGTATCACCATACATTTGAACAGGAGGTTTTTTATCCTAGTATGAAAGAAACACGTGGCTTGCCTCGTTTACGTTCGATGTTTGGATTGTGGGTGCAAAGAGTGACGCATGAAATTGCCTCCGGTTGTATCTATATTAGTGGTGCGACTGAATATGATGACAGACAAGGGCCGATCCGGGATGCCTTAGTTGCGATGGTCAATGCCTGGCAAGGTGCTTTGTTGCGTGCAACAGTACAAACCATGGAATTGAACCACTTACAGCAAGACGTTGATCCCGAGCAAATCGTCTTCGAGATGTATGGATTGATTTTAGCTTTACACCACGATGCACGTTTTTTGAAAAAATCAGGGAGCGTGAGTCGTGCAGAACGCGGATTTGAAAGAATGATTCAATCTTATGCGCCCGCAAAATTGAGCGCATAAGAGCTTTAAGCAAGTTGCAGCCTAGGAAGTAATAAAGCCGATTCTCAGGCACCAATAGATTTAGACGCACATTTTAGTTTCGTAATTTTTTTTAAAAATTTAATTAGTCCAAAGGGGATAAATCATGGGTCAATACATCGCGCCTTTACGAGATATGCAATTCGTTTTACATGAATTGTTAGGTGTCGAAGCGGCACTCAAGGAATTACCAAAATACGCAGAAGTCGACGCCGACATCATTAATCAAGTATTGGAAGAAGGCGGCAAATTTTGCTCCGAAGTGCTCTTCCCTATCAATCACTCCGGTGATCGTGAAGGCTGCCATCACGACAAGACGACCCATGCTGTCACCACACCAAAAGGCTTTAAAGAAGCTTACCAACAGTATGTAGAAGCTGGCTGGCCAGCACTCGCATGCGATCCGGAATACGGCGGCCAAGGCTTGCCACTGGTGATGAACAATTCCATGTACGAAATGATGAACTCCGGCAATCAAGCTTGGACTATGTACCCTGGTTTGTCACACGGTGCCTACGAATGTTTGCATGAACACGGCACACCAGAACAAAAAGCGCAGTACTTGCCAAAGCTGACGTCTGGCGAATGGACAGGCACAATGTGTTTGACTGAGCCACATTGCGGTACCGATCTCGGCATGTTGCGTTCTAAAGCAGAACCACAAGGCGACGGCACTTACAAAATCACGGGCGCGAAAATCTTTATCTCTGCGGGCGAACATGACTGCGCAGAAAACATCATTCACTTGGTGTTAGCACGTTTACCGGATGCACCTGAAGGCTCTAAAGGTATTTCGCTCTTCCTCGTACCTAAGTTCATGCCAAATGCGGATGGCAGCATCGGTGCACGTAATCCTATTTTCTGCGGCGCGATCGAAGAAAAAATGGGCATCCATGGCAATTCCACTTGCCAGATGAACTTGGATGGCGCAGTCGGCACGTTGATCGGCGCACCACACAAAGGTTTGAACGCGATGTTCGTGTTCATGAACGCTGCTCGTTTAGGCGTCGGCATGCAAGGTTTGGGCTTGACTGAAGTCGCTTACCAAAATGCTTTGATCTACGCTAAAGACCGTATTCAAATGCGTAGTTTGTCTGGCGTAAAAGCACCGGACAAACCAGCCGATCCAATTATCGTTCACGCTGATGTGCGTCGTATGTTATTGACAGCAAAAGCTTGGGCCGAAGGTGGTCGTGCGTTCTGTTCTTATGTTGCTCTGCAACTCGATAAAGAATTGAATCACCCAGACGAAGAAGTACGTAAAGAATGCGCGGACGAAGTCGCTTTGCTGACACCAATCATCAAAGCTTTCATCACCGACAACGCATGGGCAGCCACATCTGAATGCTTACAGGTATTCGGCGGTCACGGTTATATCGCTGAATGGGGCATGGAACAATATGTACGCGATGCCCGTATCAATATGATCTATGAAGGCACTAATACAGTCCAATCTTTGGATTTATTAGGCCGTAAGATTTTGCAAGACAACGGCGCAAAACTCCGTAAGTTCGGTGCAAAAGTACAAGCTTTCGTGGAAGAAAACGGTACGGATGAAGCGATGTCTGAGTTCGTCACACCGTTGGCAGAGCTTGGCGATAAAGTGACTAAGCTGACGATGGAAATTGGTATGAAAGCATTCCAAAATCCTGACGAAGTCGGTGCCGCTGCGGTTCCATATCTGCGCGTTGCAGGTCATTTGGTCTACAGCTACTTCTTCGCACAAATGGCGAAGATTGCTTTGGCAAAACAAGATTCTGACGATACTTTCTACAAAGCGAAATTGGCAACCATCCGTTTCTACTTTGCACGTTTGTATCCAGAAACAGCCATGTGCATTCGTCAGGCACGTTCTGGTTCTGCGAATTTGTTGTCTTTGGAAGCTGACCTGTTTTAAATAGTTTTTAAGCTCCCTCTCCCAGCAGGCGGGAGAGGGTTGGGGTGAGGGTGTGTGAGAAAGATGAGTTCTATTTTTTCTCGAATTGAATGAGCAATCAGCTAGTAATAATTGTTGAGTATGCTGAACTTCCCTCACCCCTAGCCCCTCTCCCGCTTGCGGGAGAGGGGAATAAAAGATGTAAAAAAATGGCGAAGCGGTTTACATCCGCCCTACCCCCAACCAAGTTTGATTTCGTATTTCAATTTTATTAAAAGGTACGTCAATGCCTAATTTCATCGTCAAAAAAGTCGCCGTACTCGGCGCTGGTGTCATGGGAGCGCAAATCGCTGCGCACTGTATTAACGCCAAAGTGCCTGTCGTTTTATTCGACTTGCCAGCCAAAGAAGGTCCGAAAAACGGTATCGTTCTCAAAGCCATTGAGAATCTAAAAAAACTCAATCCAGCACCACTCGGCGACAAAGACGATGCGGCATTGATCCAGGTTGCCAACTACGAAGACAATCTCGATGTTTTGGCTGGCTGCGACTTGATCATCGAAGCGATTGCAGAACGTATGGATTGGAAACATGATCTGTACAAGAAAGTTGCGCCACACATTGCGCCAAATGCGATCTTCGCTTCTAACACTTCTGGCTTGTCTATCACCGCTTTGTCCGAAGGTTTCGATGCAGAATTGAAATCCCGCTTCTGTGGCGTGCATTTCTTCAACCCACCACGCTATATGCACTTGGTGGAATTGATCCCAACCGCAGCGACTCGCTCAGATATCCTCGATCAACTCGAAGGTTTCTTGACGACGACTCTGGGCAAAGGCGTGGTTCACGCTAAAGACACACCGAACTTCATCGCGAATCGCGTTGGTATTTTCGGCATGTTAGCAACCATCTATCAAGCAGAACAGTTCGGTTTAAGTGTTGATGTCGTTGATGATTTGACTGGTAAGAAATTGGGTCGTGCCTCTTCTGGTACTTTCCGCACTGCTGACGTGGTAGGTCTCGACACCATGGCGCACGTGATCAAAACTATGCAAGACAACTTGCAAGATGATCCTTTCTTTGCCGTTTACAAAACACCGGACGTATTGGCGAAACTGGTAGCAGCTGGCACGCTCGGTTCCAAATCGGGTGCAGGTTTTTACAAAAAAGTGGGTAAAGATATTCAGCGTTTGGATTTCGCTAGCGGTGAGTATGTCACTGGCGGCGGAAAAGCCGACGATCTGGTAGCGCGTATCTTGAAAGAAAAAGATCCGGTCAAGAAGATGAAATCCTTGCGCGAATCGACTAACAAACAAGCACAGTTCTTGTGGTCTATCTTCCGCGACGCTTTCCATTACATCGCCATTCATGGCGCAACGATTGCTGACAATGCACGCGATATCGACTTCGCTATGCGTTGGGGCTTTGGTTGGAACGTTGGTCCATTCGAAACATGGCAAGCATCCGGTTGGGAACAAGTTGCCACTTGGGTCAAAGAAGACATCGATGCAGGTAAAGCACTGTGTGCAACACCTTTACCAGCGTGGGTATTTGAAGGCCCAGTTGCTGATAAAGCTGGCGTACACACACCAGAAGGTTCATGGTCTATTAGCCGCAATACTTTCGTACCACGTTCAAGCTTGGCCGTGTATGAGCGTCAAGCCTTCCGCGCTCCTGTCCAAGGTGCTGGCGCAGAAACAGGCGCGACGGCTGGCGTGACCTTCTTTGAAGATGAGTCTGTACGCATCTGGCATCAGAATGATGATGTACTAATCCTTTCCTTCAAAACGAAGATGCATGTGATTGGCCCAGGCGTGGTTGCAGGTATGGAGAAAGCCTTGGCAGAAGCTGAGAAAAACTTCAAAGGCTTGGTGATCTGGCATGCAGATGCTGCTGAAGGCGGTGCGTTCTCTGCCGGTGCAGATTTGCAAGCGATGTTGCCATTGTTTATGTCTGGTGGCGTGAAAGCGATCGAACCAGCAATCTCGCAATTACAAAATGCGCATCAAGCATTGAAATACGCGAACGTTCCAGTGGTGGCTGCAGTTGCAGGCTTGGCACTTGGTGGCGGTTGCGAATTGATGATGCACGCTGCAAAACGTGTTGCTGCACTCGAATCCTACATCGGCTTAGTTGAAGTCGGCGTCGGCTTAGTACCAGGCGGTGGTGGCTTGAAAGAAGCCGCAGTACGTGCAGCCAAAGATGCAAAAGGCACTGACCTCCTGCAATTTTTGAAGAACTACTTCACGAATGCAGCAACGGCGAATGTATCTAAGTCAGCCTTAGAAGCACAAAAGATGGGTTACCTCGATCAAAACGACGTGATCGTTTTCAATGCGTATGAGTTATTGCATGTTGCAAAAGTTGAAGCACGCGCCATGTTTGATGCTGGCTATCGTCCACCTATGCGTAAGCTGGTGCCAGTCACTGGTCGTCATGGTATCGCAACCATCGGCGCACAAATGATCAATATGCGTGACGGTGGTTTCATCTCTGCGCATGACTTCAAACTTGGCAAGATGATTGCTGAAGTCGTTTCCGGTGGCGACATCGACAACGGCAGCATGGTCAGCGAACAATGGTTGCTCGACATGGAGCGCAAGGCGTTTATGGAGTTATTGAATCATCCAAAAACGCAAGAGCGCATCATGGGCATGATGCAAACCGGCAAACCAGTTAGAAACTAATCGAGGACACGACAATGACTACTCAATTACAAGACGCTTACATCGTCGCGGCAACTCGTTCCCCTATCGGTAAATCGGGCCGCGGTATGTTCCGCAACACACGTCCAGACGACTTGCTGGTCGGTGTATTGAAATCCGCTTTGGCGCAAGTGCCAAATCTTGATCCTAAACTGATCGAAGACGCCATTGTTGGTTGCTCTTTCCCAGAAGGCGCACAAGGCTTAAATATCGCTCGAATGGGCGTTCTTTTAGCAGGAATGCCAAATACCATCGGCGGTGTGACTATCAATCGTTACTGCGCTTCTGGTATCACCGCAGTCGCTATGGCAGCCGATCGTATTCGCGTTGGTCAAGCCGATGTGATGATCGCTGCTGGTGTGGAGTCCATGTCTATGGTTCCTATGATGGGCAGCAATCCATCGATGAACATGGCGATCCTGAAAGATGAAAACGCTGGTATCGCTTACGGTATGGGTTTGACTGCAGAGAAAGTTGCAGCGCAATGGAAAGTCAGCCGTGAAGCGCAAGATGCTTTCGCACTCCAATCGCATCAACGTGCATTGGCGGCGCAAGCAGCTGGTTACTTTGATGCTGAGACTACGCCATTCGAAATCATCGACCGTGTACCGAATTTGGTCACAGGCGAAATCGAACTCAAAACCCGCACAGTGAATCGTGATGAAGGTGCGCGTCCAGATACATCGCTCGAAGGCTTGGCAAAACTCAAAGCCGTATTCGCGGCAAAAGGTTCTGTGACAGCAGGTAACAGCTCACAAACTTCTGACGGTGCAGGCGCATTGATCTTGGTCAGCGAAAAAATCTTGAAGCAATTCAACTTAACTCCGTTGGCACGTTTTGCATCTTTCGCAGTACGCGGTGTGCCACCAGAAATCATGGGTATTGGTCCTAAAGAAGCGATTCCAGCGGCATGTAAAGCAGCTGGCATTACACAAGACCAAATCGACTGGTTCGAATTGAATGAAGCCTTTGCAGCACAATCTTTGGCAGTGGTGCAAGACCTCGGTCTCGATCCTGCAAAAGTGAATCCTATGGGCGGCGCGATTGCATTGGGTCACCCACTGGGCGCAACAGGTGCGATTCGTTCTGCCACGACTATCCATGCTTTGCAACGCAATAAGTTGAAGTACGGTATGGTGACGATGTGTGTGGGGACGGGTATGGGGGCGGCAGGTATCTTCGAACGCATGTAATTATTGCCCACATAAATCCAATTCTAGGGCGCCGCAGGTTGTTGCGAATGCTCGCAATATTGACATATTGCTGTGCTTCGCGCCTACTGCGGCATCCCTATAATTGAATTTCTGAGGGCAATTTTTTGTTCTAAAGAAAACCTCTCGACAAAGCAGAATTGTAGGGCGGGTGAAACCCGCGCCGCCAGCCGATCGAGTGCCCGAGCAGCGCGGGTTACACCCGCACTACGAGAATGAAGCGTTTTTTTGTTCTGGGAACACTCATAAAAAACTAAACCGCACATCGAATACTGTGCGGTTTTTTTACGGAGTCATTGTGAAACCCATAGAGATTATCGAGATCATTGCTGGCGATGGTACTAAACTATCTGGTCGACGCTATGTGCCAGATGCGGCGGTGCGTGCGGTGGTCTTGATGCCTTCTGCGATGGGTGTTAAGCAGCAGTATTACGAGCCATTTGCGGCGTTTTTATGCGAGCATGGATTTGCTGTGTTGAGTTTTGATTATCGTGGCATGGGTGATTCTTTGCTCCCACAGTTTAGTAAATCTCTGCGT
>CAUPNA010000084.1:0-18993 GCA_963512475.1 uncultured Undibacterium sp. | reverse complement strand
TGCATTAAAAAGTTGTACTGCAGGATTTGTGCCGTTTCGCGCTTGGGTACGACGCCTCACAGGTGCTGATAGTCATGCGCGCGAAGTCGCGGCCGCTGGCATGGCTGGTATCGTCCGTCGTTCCTACTTAAAAGGTGTGGCACATGCCAGAGCTTGTCGTTTAGAGCCAGTGCTTTGAGGTGTTCCAGATAAGGTATTGAGTTCTGATTCTGCGGGAAAGCCTTAAGCTAGTTACAAAGCCGTAGCATGCTAGAAGCTTTGCTGCATAGCGTCATAAGTATTCACTGTCTTGATAGATATGCCCCTATATAATGCATTCCAGCAATGTGGTATTAATACCTTGCCCCGATATTTTAATTTTTCTTACTTCACTAGATTATGCAAAGATTTTCTCGAGTGCTTCAATTCTTATCGTTTGCAGTTTCGGTTTCTGTTGTGAGTCTTTCTTGTTCTGTAGCGCAAGCTCAATCTACAAGCAATGCTACAAAATCTGCCCCTCAAAATTCCACCAATAATCTAGAAAAATCTGTCGTCAAAGTATTTTCGACGCTGCGTGGCCCTGATCCTTTCAAGCCTTGGGGTAAAGCATCGCCACAAGAAGTGACAGGCTCTGGCGTGGTGATAGAAGGACGTCGCATTTTAACCAATGCGCATGTGGTCGAATACGCGAGCCAAGTTCAAGTGCAAACCGGACAGGAGGGGGATAAGGTCTCCGCGACTGTCGTTGCCATTTCGCGCGGTATGGATTTGGCGGTATTGAAGCTTGATGATGACAAGTTCTTTGATACGCATGCGGCAGTGCAGCGCAGCAATAAATTGCCAGAAATTACCGATGCTGTATTTGCCTATGGCTACCCTACAGGCGGAAATTCTTTATCGATCACCAAAGGTATCGTTTCACGGATTGAATTTGTTGATTATGATGGCAGTGTCGGTGGCCTGCGCATCCAAATTGATGCAGCGATCAATCCTGGTAATAGCGGTGGACCGGTGATCGCCGCCGACAAAATGATAGGATTGGCATTTTCTGGATTGATGAACGCGCAAAATATCGGCTACATCATTCCAAATGAGGAAATAGAATTATTCTTAAAGGATATTGCAGATAAAAAATACGATGGCAAGCCTATCATGTTGGATGTCACGCAAACCTTTGAAAACCCCACTGTGCGTGAGTACCTGAAGCTGGATAAATCGGTAGAGGGTTGCATTATTCATTTGCCCTATCAAGCAACTGCAGAAAACGGATTGAAAGAATGGGATGTGGTCACCCATATTGGCGATACCGCCATTGATAATCAATGCATGGTGAAATTAAAGCCAAATGTGCGAGTGATGTTCAAGTACAAAGTGCAGCAAGTTGCCCAGCAAGGTAAAGTTCCTTTGACCATAGTTCGCGCCGGGAAAATTATGAAGATTCAGGCGCCTGTGTATGGAGGGCGTCCACATTTAATCTCTGATTTGCAAGGCGGCTACCCGTCTTATTTTATTTATGGCCCGATTGTATTTTCTCGTGCCACGGTTGAATACCTGAGTTTTCTGAGCAATAACGCACCTGCAATAAATGGCTATGCCTATAACGCTAGCCCTTTGGTTACTATGCGCGGTACAGCTCCGACTAAAGAACGTGAAGAGCTAGTCGTAGTTAGCTCACCATTTTTTCCGCATAAGTTGGTCACTGGATATAGCAATCGATTTGGTTCGGTGATTTATTCTATCAATGGCACGCCGGTGAAAAGCTTGAAGCATCTAGTTGGCTTATTGCGTGATTTGAAAGATGATTTAGTTGTCATTCATTATGATCAACGCTATGGGGAAACGATGGTGTTGCCGCGCAAAGCGATGATGTCAGAAACGGAAGGTATCTTGTCAGATAACGGCATTCGTTCACAAGGATCTGCCGATATGATGGCGATTTGGAACGCTAAGTAGCGATTAACTGAGGGTATAGTTAAAAAACAAAAAAGCACTGATTTGTTTCGGTGCTTTTTTTATGTAGTTTGAAATTGAATGAAGCAATATGTTTAATCAAAGCGAATATCAATTAAAAAATAACGCGGTATTTTGAATTTCTTACCCAATTCTTCTGGAGTCGCGCCCGCCTGATTAACGTCTATGTATTTAATTACGCCATTCTTGCTTTGGTAAGGTGTCATAAAACTCAAAATGGTTTGTGTTTTATTGAGTGAGATCGAAGTTTCATTATTATCGGTTTGCAGACTTTTTAGCATAAAATCATTTTGATCAGGTCCTAAGGCAATTTCTTTCACCACGCCGAAACCTAAGAAGCGGAAATCAAACTTCGCTTTATGGTTAGCGGTGCGTTGCACCAACACGTTGAAAGTGAATTCTTGTTCCTTAATCTTGAAAAATTCATCTTCGGTCGAGTCAAAAATCTCATACGACTTCACTAATTTGTTTTGATTAAAATCACGCAAAAATATCTTAAAATTTTTGCCCCACAAGTCAGTGCCGCTAAATTTCACTTTGGTGTAATTAATACCTTGAAATCGCAAAACGTTCATCAAGTCTTCGTTTTCGACCCCGTTAGAGGCACTCAATTTGATGTTTGATTGAGCGCTCGCAATGCTAAATGGCAATAAAAGTGTGGTGAATAAGAGGGCAAGTTTACGCATCAGGATTCCAGTCAAATTGGGATGGCTCGTATTTGTTTTTTTGAAGTAATCATTAGCCACCGAGCAGAAAACATTGTCACTCGTACAGCTTTGCTAATTCTAACTCAGATTTTATACCAAGATAAAACGATTTACTTTAAGCTTTACTTAAATTAATATGCGTTTTAACGATATTTTTCATTTCATATTATTCGGAGATAGTGATGAATCCAACCAATAGTCCTACTACCGTCGGTGCAGGCAAATTGACTATTTTTATCAAAGTCATGATAGTTGTCTTCGCTTTGAATTTAATGATAGATAGGGGCGCTCAATTGCTTCCAGTGTATACCTTGGGCGGCAATTTTGATTTACTCAATACTTTGATGATGTCATTGAAACTGCCATTTTTTTGGACTGGTCTTTTGGTGCCTGTCACCTATTTATGTGCGTTATGGGCTGCAGCCAATTTCTTAAAGAAATTTGAACACAGCAAATCTTTTGATGATGACTCACTCAAGTGTTTGCAAACGATAGGCGCTAATTTGATGTATGCAGCGATGGCGGCTATCTTGTTTGTGCCGACGATCGAAGCCTGGATTAATCAAGGCTCGCGTTCTGTGAAAACGCATTGGGATATTGAAGCTGTGACGATAGGCATGATAGGTTTGATCCTTAAGTTTGTGTCACAGCGAGCTCGAAACCTACAAAGCAAAGTCGATAGCTTTGTATAAGATCACATAAGATGCCTATTCGCGTCAACTTAGACGTCATGCTAGCTCGCAGAAAAATGCGGGCGAAACAACTGGCGGAACAAATTGGACTGTCTGAAACGCAGTTGTCGATGTTGCGCACGGAAAAAGTGCGCGGCATACGCTTCGCCACCTTAGCAAAAATTTGTTTGATATTGGATTGCAAGCCCGCAGATATTCTTGACTACGACATCGATAATGCGGACTTACATCTGACGGATGAGGATTAAGCCTGCTCTACGTGCTCCACCAATAACTGCACTTTAGTAACGCCATTGTATTCATTCGCGTCTAGCCTAAATGCGACTTTGATCGACTCTGCGAAACTATCTGTGTGCCCAAACCAGATGGCGTCATAGCGCATGCTATTTTTTTCCAAAACCATTTTCAGATGACGCTCTTTTAGAATGCGTTGCGATACCAGCTTGAATTCATCGCAAAAGATCGGCGGCGCAAAACCTTGGCCCCAGACTTGGCTATCGAGCAATTCAATAAAATCGGTCGTGTAATAGGCTTCTTCTAATACACCATCGGTTTCGACGATGCGTTCCAACTGTTCTTGGCGTAACCAAGATTTACCAACGGCTTCAAAGGCGGTTTGGAATGCGGCAAAATCTTCCGCACGGATGGTCAAGCCTGCTGCCATTGCATGCCCACCGAATTTTTGTATCAGGCTAGGCGCGTGTTTCGATACCAGATCGAGTGCATCGCGTAAATGAAAGCCCGGAATCGAACGCCCCGATCCTTTAATCAAACCTTCGTCACCTGGTGCAAACGTAATGGTGGGACGGAAAAATTTATCTTTTAAACGCGATGCGACGATGCCGATCACGCCCTGATGCCAAGATTCGTCAAAGACGGTAATTGTGTGCGTGTCTTGCGCTTGAAAATCATCTAAGTGGAGCAGGGCGACATCTTGCATTTCTCTTTCTATGTCTTTGCGATCGGCATTGATACTGTTGAGCTCTTGGGCGATTTGCCAGGCGCGACCTTCATCATCCGTAGTTAAACACTCTATACCCAAAGACATATCCGCTAGGCGACCAGCAGCGTTCAATCTCGGCCCTACCGCAAATCCCAAATCGAAAGGGCTTGCCAGACGCGGCTCACGTCCCGCTACACGAAATAGCGCGGCAATCCCTGCGTGCATGCGACCTGCGCGCATGCGTTTTAAGCCTTGCGCGACAAGGATCCGGTTATTCGGATCTAGTTTAACGACGTCGGCAACGGTACCCAGCGCTACCAAGTCAAGCAGGGTATCAAGCTTAGGTTGGTTTTGCTGGTCAAAGACACCGCGTTGACGCAATTCTGCGCGCAAGGCCAGCAAGACATAAAACATGACACCGACACCCGCCAGATTTTTGCTAGGGAAATCGCAGAAAGGTTGATTCGGGTTCACGATCACACTAGCTTGCGGCAAGCTATCTGCGGGCAAATGATGATCAGTCACGACGACTTGGATTCCACGCGCATTAGCTGCCGCAACGCCGTCGATACTGGCAATCCCATTATCGACAGTGACAATAATATCGGGTGCTTTTTCACGCGCAGTAAATTCGACGATCTCTGGCGTTAACCCATAACCATACTCAAAACGATTCGGTACGATGTAATCGACATTCGCACCCAGCATACGCAAACCGCGCAGACCTACCGCACAGGCGGTTGCACCATCGCAATCATAATCGGCGACGATGACCAACTTCTTGCCCGCCGCAATGGCATCAGCAAGAAAGACTGCCGCCTTGTCGCTGTGTAACAATTGAGTTGGAGGAATCAATGCAGGTAACTCAGTACGCAATTCTTCAGCAACTTGAATGCCACGGGCAGCAAACAAGCGTGCTAAGACGGGATGCAAGCCACTTTGTTTGAGCATTTCGGCTTGGCGGAATGGATAAGAACGGGTACTGATGCGTGTCATAGAATGGTCAATGATTAAGTTTATGTCGGCAATATCGCTTCGTTTTAACTAGTGATTGGATTCCGAAGTGGTACCTGCTAGGTCAAGTAAGGACTGTAAAGATGATTTGCGCCAAAACTTCCAGGCTTTTGGTGCTTTACATTCAAAGACGTTCAAGCGGTGCGCATCGCTAAATATCAGATTTATCGCAACTATTTTTTTGCTCTCTAGCGCTTGAAGAGCGGGCAAAAAGACGGAATGTTCTAGTTGATTCATTGCTGCCAGCCAGCTACCCCAGTCATTGTTCAAAGCGGCTTCTGTTAACTCTTCTAAAACTATACCTTTTGCAAGGAATTGAGCGGGTGCGGCCAAAGCTTGCTGAAGCTGGGCAATGCCAAACGCATAATTGGGAACCTGTAATCTTGAACTGCCACTATGCAACCACACTGAGTTAATGGTGTTGAGCCCTTGTTCTTCGCGTTGTTGATTTACACGATGTATATGCCATTGCATTTGTATTTCGTTTTGCAACTTGCGCCACGCGACTTCGTGTTCGCCTTTGGCAATCCAGATATCCATATTGTGGCCGCACGCAGCGGTCAAACTCGCGGTCGACAAGTTCTGCCATTGATCCGCTCGCAGAAACCAAGTTTGTTGGTCGCCGTAGATCAGGCTGTAGCCCAATTCGGTACAAAGCGATTCAGCGGCAGCGAATAAGGCGCGCGATTCCGCTTCACTGATATGTAAGCGCCGTGGATCGGTCATCACCAAATGATCGCGGGCGACATGGATATGCACCGGACTTAAGGTGAACCAATAGCCTTCATCAGGCAGAATCCCAGCTTGTTGCATAGAAAAATGCGTAAGCGCGGGACTAGTGCTGCGCTGATCACTTTCTAAGGCTTGATGGCTTATGCTGTCGAAATCCTTCGTCAGCCAATATTCATGGGGTAATTGTCTGGATAATTCTTCGAACTCATGCAGGGCAGTGGTTCGTGCGTGTCCTAGCAAGGTCGTCAAGGACGGGGTTCGCATCTGCTTGATCAACTCTTTAGCGAGTGATTGCGGAGGGATGCCGAAAGGTAAAATAATTTCTAAATAGCTCATACCGTCATTGTATGGCAAACTAGCGCCCTGTTAGAAAAATCCTCAGTATCTGCATAGAATGCTCTCTAAATGACATGTCTATAGATATACGGATTGTCCCTCCTTATGTTTTTGAATGGAATCTACCGTTTCGTGAAAAATCTCTCTTTTGAATGGCTAGTCGGTCTGCGTTATACGCGGGCAGGGCGACGCAGTAGCCGCAATAGCTTCATCTCTTTTATTTCCTTAATTTCCATGGCGGGCATTGCACTTGGTGTTGCCGCCTTAATCATTGTGCTCTCGGTAATGAATGGATTTCAAAAAGAAGTCCGTGACCGCATGCTATCGGTGTTGCCGCATATCGAAGTATTTGATGCGAGTGGTGTTATTCCGGATTGGAAAGCAAGCGCTGCTGAAGCAAAAAAAAATCCGGCGGTACTTGGCGCAGCACCTTATGTGGATGCGCAAAGCATGATTGTGAATGATGGCGTCATGCGTGGCACCATGTTGCGAGGTATTTTGCCGGAGGAGGAACCGAAAGTCTCCATCGTTGCAAGTAAAGTAAAAGCCGGCAAGCTAACGGATTTACGTGAGGGTGCTTTTAACATTATTTTAGGCGTGGACTTGGCGCGTGCCATGCATGTGAGTATCGGCGATAAGGTGACCTTGGCTGCACCAGAAGGTCAATTGACACCAGCTGGAACCATCCCTCGATTAAAAGCATTCACCGTCGTCGCGGTATTTGAAGCTGGTCATTATGAGTTTGATTCTGGTATGGCTTTCATTCATATCGTTGACGCGCAGAAGTTCTTCCGTCAAGACGGTCCAAGCGGCGTACGTTTAAAAATCAAAGACATGTTGCAAGCGCCTCAGGTTGCCTTTGATTTGAGTCGTACATTAGGCGGCAATTTGATCACGCGGGATTGGTCTCAGCAAAACAGTAATTATTTCGCCGCTGTTAAAACAGAAAAAACCATGATGTTCATTATTCTGACTTTGATCATTGCCGTGGCAGCGTTTAATTTGGTCTCGACCTTGGTCATGACGGTCACCGAGAAGCAGGCAGATATCGCTATCTTGCGCACCTTAGGTGCTTCGCCCATGTCGATCATGAAAATTTTCATGGTGCAGGGCGGCTTAGTCGGTTTATTTGGCACGGCACTTGGCGTTATATCCGGCATCATTGTCGCACTCAATATCGATGTCATCGTGCCATTTATCGAACGTGTTTTGGGCATACAATTTTTGGCAAAAGAAGTGTATGTGATCAGCAGCTTACCTTCAGATCTGCATTGGTCTGATGTTTATACAATTGGGACAATTGCAGTCGTGCTGGCTTTTCTGGCGACGATCTATCCTAGCTGGCGTGCAGCCCGCGTGAAACCTGCGGAGGCATTGCGCTATGAGTAAAATTCAAACTGTTTTATCGTGCAAAAATCTAGCCAAGACTTTTGGTCAGGGTGAACAAGCCGTCAAAGTATTGCAGGGTGTTGATTTTTCTATTGCTGCGGGTGAACGAATTGCTATTGTCGGCGCGTCGGGTTCTGGTAAATCAACCTTATTACATTTACTCGGTGGTTTAGATACGCCTAGCAAGGGTATTGTGAATTTATTGGGCAATGATTTTGCCAATATGAGTGAGACTGCACGCGGTGATTTACGTAATCAATCGCTAGGATTTGTCTATCAGTTTCATCATTTGTTGCCTGAATTTTCTGCTCTAGATAATGTCGCCATGCCACTGTTAATCCGCCGCATGAAGCGCACGGAAGCGCAAGCGGTCGCACGAACCATGTTGGCAAAAGTTGGCTTGGAACATAGGCTAACGCATGTGCCTGGAGAATTGTCTGGCGGCGAGAGACAAAGGGTTGCCTTAGCTCGTGCCTTAGTGACGAATCCAGCCTGCGTATTAGCCGACGAGCCGACAGGCAATCTTGATCGCGGTATTGCCGATCAGGTATTCGCTCTGATGTTGGAGTTATCGCGCACTTTAGGTACAGCATTTGTGATTGTGACCCACGATGCTGAGCTGGCAAAGCGATGTGATCGTGTGCTGCGTTTGACTTCGAATGGTTTGGTTCAAGATTAGGCGCACTGGGATCGTAATCCTTGGAAGCTAAGAGCCGTCAACCACAACGATGACTAACAACAATATGGGAGACATTATGAAAAGTTCCTCAATAAGAATGAACGCATTGTTCCTGAGCGTTGTCCTGATGTCCAACGGCGTCGCATTTGCGCAGTCACAGACATCAACACCTCAGGCTGTGACCGCCGCTACAAGCGCTCCAACGACGCTAATCACTGCTACACAGATCGATGCACTAGTCGAAAAAACGATGAAAACCTTTAATGTGCCAGGCATTTCCGTGGCAGTAATTAAAGACGACCAAATCGTTCATAGTAAAGGCTATGGCGTACGCTCCATCAAAACAAAATTGCCGATGGATGCCAATACCTTAGTCGGTATCGCGTCCAACTCAAAAGCCTTCACTGCCGCAGCCTTGGCTATCTTGGTCGATGAGAAGAAGCTCAAATGGAACGATAGAGTGACTAACATCATTCCTGAGTTTAAGCTCTACAACCCCTATGTCACCGAAGAATTCACCATCATGGATTTGATGACGCATCGCAGTGGATTGGGCTTGGGAGCGGGTGATTTGATGTTCTTTCCTGATGGCAGCGATTTCACTCTCAAAGATGTCATTCACAATCTGCGTCACCTAAAGCAGGTATCAAGCTTTCGCAGTAAGTATGACTACGACAATAACCTATACATCGTTGCTGGCGAAGTAGTAAAACGTGTTTCTGGTTTGAGCTGGGAAGAGTTTATTGAGCAGAAAATTATGAAGCCGCTCGTGATGCAAGACAGCGCCGCATCAATCACACGCCTGAAAAATCAAGATAATGTAGTCGATCCTCATGTACCGGTAGATGGCGTATTACAAGTCGTGCCATTTCGCCCCAATGAAGTGATCAATGCCGCAGGCGGTATCTATAGCAATATCGTCGATATGAGTAAATGGGTGCGCATGCAGTTGAACAAAGGTAGTTACGGCGCAGATAACAAACAACGCCTGTTTAGCGAACGTGTACAGCATGATATGTGGTCGCCTCAAACTATCTTGCAAACCGGCCCCAATACTGGCTCCTACAATACACACTTCTCAGCATACGGCATAGGCTGGGGTCTGAGTGATGTCAAAGGCTATAAGCAAGTAACGCATACTGGTGGCCTACTTGGTATGGTGACGCAAGTGACTTTAATTCCTGAGCTCAAGCTGGGTATCATCGTGCTGACGAATCAAGAGGCAGGTGTCGCTTTCAACGCCATTACGAATACCATCAAAGACAGCTACCTCGGCATGCCAGCCATCGATCGCGTTACTGAATACAATGAGCGCTTACTCAAGCGCAACGCAGAAAATG
Organism: uncultured Undibacterium sp.; assembly: GCA_963512475.1. Taxonomy (GTDB): domain Bacteria; phylum Pseudomonadota; class Gammaproteobacteria; order Burkholderiales; family Burkholderiaceae_D; genus Undibacterium. The sequence goes on along the minus strand of CAUPNA010000084.1, from coordinate 9,211 downwards.
ATAAGGAAGTCGCCGAGGTTTGGAAGGCGATAGACGCGCAACAAAAGGCCAGTGCCAATATTAAAGTTGATCACACTATTTACTTAGGCACTTATAAAGATAATTGGTTTGGTGAAATCAGCATTCGATTGGAGAAGGGCAAGATGATATTCGCCTCCAAACGCTCACCCGCATTGACGGGAGAAATGCGCTTCTACAAAGGAACCACATTTGTCGTGAAATGGCATGATAGAAGTCTAAATGCAGATGCCTTTGCTAACTTTAGTTTGGACACAGAAGGGAAGCCAAATGGCCTAACGATGAAAGCGATTTCCCCTGCTACTGACTTCAGTTTTGATTTCCACGATCTGGATTTCAAGCCAGTGAAATAGTTAGCTTTCGGTGCCAGCAGGTAAGGTGCGCCATGCGCACCATCGAGATTAAATCTGCTTGGGCATACAGTGCTTTTACGTCATTTATTTGAATCATAAGTAAGTTTTGATCAGAAACAACAGCCTCAAAACAAATCAAAAATACTGATTGCATGCACAGTATTTTTGATTTACATTACTAACTACTGGATGTGCATACAGCACTTCAATAAGCGTAAATACTGGCTAGTTCGACATCAAACTCATGGAGATTTCAAAATGACTAACTTAGAGCAATCTTTTGATACACGTTTTACAATGCAATTTTCGCCAAGTACGTTTTTAATACGCTTCGGCCGTCGTGAAATTTTCGTTTGCAAGGACTTCAGAAACCGTCATTACCGTGTAAATCCTGTGATGGAGTGCTCAACGGGAATACAAGCAGGCCATTTAGAAGTTTTAATGTTCCGTAAATGGTTAGTGATCTTGTCAAAAGCTAGATGGTGAGCCGCAGTTTTGGATCATCCTTGAGCGGCTTTTTGAAATATGTCGGCTCATACCCATTGATTTAGGCTTTTTGAATATGATTAAACCTTTCAGACAGTTTGCTTAATTTATTCAAAATCCTAAGTCGGACAATAAATCATCAACATTCTCCTGACTCATTTTGACACCACCAATGGCGCCAGGACCAGCTAATAAATCGTCTTTTTTGTGCTCCGCAATGGCACCTTCTGGTGCGCCACTGATTAGCAAGGATAAGAGGTCTTTCTCAGTCCGTTCTATCACGGTGATGACTTTCTTGATTAATTGCCCAGTTAAGTCTTGAAAATCTTGCGACATCATAATTTCTGAAAGCGCTTTTTCCGTATGAATGCTTGTTTGTTCAGTTTCTATTATGAATTTGCGTGTTTGTCCGGCAAGTGCTATCAAATCTTCTTTCGAAAGTTCTGCAATCGTGGTGGCATCCCACTTTTGTAATAGCTGACCGGAATCTTTAGTCATTTTGTGATGTAAGGGCAATGTATCTTCGACTACGCCCAATACTTTATTTGCAGCTTGCTCTGTAAGTACTGCAATATGGCTAAGTCGCTCGCGGGCTGAGGGAAATTCAAGCGAGGCCTCTGCCAAAATTTCATCCGCACCAACCCAAGTCAAAGCATCATGCAATGCTCGGATAACGTGACCCAAACCCTTGTACATTAATTCTGTATCTTCTTCTTTTGGTGCCGGGATGCTATTCGTAGGTATAGAGCTCATGATGCGCCTTTATCTTCTAGATCAATTGATGTAACGGAGTGAGTATGCGATTGAATTAATTGAATCCATACTAAATGATAAAAATGAATCATTCAATAAATGAATATTGATTTGTAGCAAATTTTCTAAGCAAAATTATCTGATACTTTGGGTTTGGAATCGAACTGAAAGCTAAGAAACTCTCTCGCACTGTGTTACAGTGTTAAAAAAACTGAAAGAATAATGTGGCCACACCAAATTACGGATACGAAAAACGCCAAAAAGAACTGGCGAAAAAGCGCAAGAAAGAAGAAAAATTAAAGAATCGTGCCGAACGAGCCCCGGGTTCAGAAGGCGATCAAGACGAGTCAGATCCTGATACTGACACACCAAAAGATGATACGAGTGAGTCAACGTCTTCTTAAACTTTAATTGTTCATCAGGAAATTTAGCCAATATGAAGCTTGGCTAAGGAATGTGGTTCAAAGATACAAAAAAGAGGGCGCTAAAAGCCCTTTTTTTCTAGCAAATCCCTACTGATACAATCAATTCGTTTTACATTCAAATCAGATTACTAAGCCAGAACTTATTTCAGTTCAGGTATTTATCTGGTACGGTTAAAGTCGGACGCTCCGCTTCAAACAATAAAGAAATAATCCACCAACGTTTACCATCGTGCATAAGTTGTACGCTGTTGATGCCACGTTTTGTGGTTTTATCCTTATCCAATATGGTTTCATAAGTGGTGAAGACCTGCGCTAATTCACCCCATTGTTCAGTTTTTCTACTGAGCTCCTTTTCACGAAATCCAGTTTCGATCAGTACCGGACCTGAGTTCGCAATGTAGTCGCTGACGCTAAGAATTCTCAAGCCAAGATCTTTGCTATCACGCTTCGGACCAATTGCCATAATGCGAGCTTCTGGTATAAATAAAGAACGCATACGGTTCCAATCGCGAGGCTGACCAATGCCACCCGAAATAACGTCATAGAGCGCAGCGACGATCCCGTCAATTGACTGAACGTCAGCGATCCGTGCTGCTGGCGACGATGTGATGACAGGTGATATTTGTTGAATCATACCCGTGGTGTCTGCAGCTTCAGCCTTTACCCCAACTCCTATAACTGCGGCAACCGCGAAAATGCTATTTATGAGCAGGTGGAGAATTTTCATAGTGGGTCTTCCTTTATAAATATGCGATCTACGCTATTTCAGCCGAAGATTAAGCATTGGGGGATACATCGAGGGATACTATGCAATTGTTTAAGTTGATTCGAGCGTTTTGGAACTAAAAAGTTCATTGAGCAAAGAATTGCAGCTTCAACTTATCCCGGTAAAGAAAAGTGGTGGGATAGCCTCTTTGATAATAAGTTAAAACGCTAAGCCAACATTTTTCATTAGAGGATATTCTTGGCTGATAAATAGGCGTGTATCTCGCTCAAACGTTGAAGACTTTTGATGCATCTTGACAAGAATTCTAACGAGTGAAAACGACCTAATTTGGATTTATGTAACAGGTCTTGAACCGTGTAGTCAAAAAAAACGCTTGGAGTTTCCCCCAAGCGTTATGAATACATGGAACAACCAAAAACTAACTGATTATGGTGTGCAAGTCACGCCAACCGCTGAAAACGCAGCCGTTACGTCAGCTTTTACATAACCACGATTAACTGCTGCTGTTTCAACACCGCATGCGCCTTGGTTGAAGGTGCTCGATGCTGTCCAATACAAGCGGTTCGCATCTGCCATCACCTGAAAGGCTTTTTGAACGTTCCAACCAGTTTTTGTCGCCAATAAATAGAATGCCTTATTGTAGACACCACTGGAATAATGTACATCCATTGCACTTGTGAAATTAGCGGCATTATCGATAGAGCGACCATCGAGCGGAGGATTATTCATATAACGCAAAGCGCCTGCAGCTTTGTAGATCTCTGCACCAACTTTAAAGTCATTTGAACCCTTCATAAAGAATTCTGCAGCTTCGCCAGCCATATCTGAGAAAGCTTCATTCATGCCACCGGACATTGCGGAGTAAACCAAGCCAGAATTTTGTTCGGTAAAACCATGGCTCACTTCGTGTGAAGTCACATCTAATGAGACTAACGGATGAAATGTCGTTGCACCATCGCCAAAATACATTGCTGTACCATCCCAGAATGCATTTTCATAGGCACGCTTGTAATGTACTTTCATCAGTAATTTTTGACTGATAGGACGTACGCCTAACCAGGTCTGATACATATTAAAGACCACGCCGCCAAAATAATGCGCATCGTTCATAGGAGCAAACGCACCATTGATCGCTTTTACTGTATTTCTAGGGCATGTAAAACTGTGCGGTGTTCTTGGCGTTTTCGTCATTGAATTCATGTTGTACGTTGCGACGTTTGCATTGTCCAAAGTACAGGTGGAGCCAACTTGGGTTACATTGAGATTGCCGTAATTCACACCATACTCGTATTGCCCCGTTTTTGTGTTGCCGCCAGGTCCGGTGCCGTTCGCACTAGTTATACCTTCCCACTGCTGCACGACAGCGCCCGTATTTGCATCAAGCATAAAAAATGGGCGACGCGCTTCCTCAGTGTTGGTCGCGTTGAATGACACAACATACACCAAATGAGGATTACCGCTGTCGTTCATCTTGACGTATAGCGTAGCTTGATCATTTTCAGTTTCGAAAATTTGAGCTTTCGTCTTAGCTTGAATTAACGCATCTGCTAAAGAGAAGATAGGTTTTACACTTGGTAAATTTTGGTTCAGGTTACGCATCACCGCACCACGTAACGAGCTTTTGCCATTTTTTTCAATGTGTTCGATAACTGCTTCATTCCAGACAGGAACTCCTTTATGCATCTGGACGTGACGTACGACTGTCAAGCCGCTGTCATATTTCATACTGCGTTCGGCTTTTAATTCTGAAGCGTTCAAACCTGCCTGAGAGTGCGCTGCAGAATTGCCAGGCGCTGTTCCGAGGACTTCACGATTTCCAGCTTGCGCGCTAAAAGCGCTGGCAATTAATAAGGCCATTAAAGCTGGACGCAACATTTGCTTATGATTCACTACCATTTACTGTCTCCCATTACATGATTAATTATTATGAATAGCGGTGGATCTAACGACCATGGGTTTCTAAGTATTTCCATTTTCGTACCGCATAAAAGCGCTGATTTGCTTTTACGCAATTCCTGCAGCTTTTGACCGCCGGTTTTTCCCAACACTTTCGGTTTGACCCAATTCATCTATTTTTTCTTGGGCTTCAAATTGTCATAAAAGTGTAACAAAGTGTAGATAAATGTAGTGATGAAATTTTTCTTGGTAAAACGCCACTAAAACAACTAAACCATTGAATTTTCAGATATTTTTAAAATTTTATACGGCAAAAAAATCTATTCTTGTGTCGAGATAAATACGAAAAATGGGTTGAAGAGGTTTTTCATCTCAAAAAGGGTGCTTTTTACTAAATTTTTTAGAGGTTTAAATTTTGCCGTTGTTTCGAAAATGCCCACCTACAACGACTAGGTAAGGCTAATCTGGTTCACGAGCTTAAGCTACCGCATATTGCCAAACTCTATATCTTAGTTAGTGAACGTAATCCTCGTGATAGCGCTAAATGGTGGAATTAGTTTTATGCATTAATTTCGCATAATTTATATTATGTCAAATTGTGTATGCGAAATCATCCGTAAATTGTTGGCGTTCGTGTGCAGTGAGCGCGCTAAAGTAAAACTATCGGATTGATTAATGTAATCATATAAGGTAAGTGTCAAATAACACTTTCTGCATATTTCTAAAATCGACTTATTGAACAACGCCGTGTTGCGAGGCCTTGAAGGCGTTACCTATGCTCACAGCCAGCGGTAGATAGTTAAAATTCTTCCCACTCGCTATCAGCGTTGGTCGACGATTTGGACTTGGTATTAGCAACTGGTTTTGTTACGGACACTCGCCCGACTGGAGCTGCCAAGCGTGGCACAGCCGCCGATACCTTACGCGCAGATGGCGCAGCAGGTGTACTACGATCCAGCTTGAACACGCTGACCGCTGCCGCCAGATGAGACGCTTGCTCCTGCAGACTCTCCGCCGCTGCCGCTGCCTCTTCTACCAAAGCTGCATTCTGCTGCGTCACGCTGTCCATTTGCACGATGGCTTGGTTGACCTGCGAGATGCCTTCGCTCTGCTCTGCCGTGGCGACGGTAATCTCGCTCATGATCGACGTCACGCGCTGCACGCTGGCCACCACTTCATCCATCGTACTGCCCGCCTCGTCCACCAGCCGGCTGCCGATTGCCACCTTGCTGACCGACTCGTCGATCAACGCCTTGATCTCCTTAGCCGCCACCGCGCTGCGCTGAGCCAAATTGCGAACTTCTGACGCCACCACTGCAAATCCACGTCCCTGCTCGCCAGCGCGCGCCGCTTCCACCGCAGCGTTCAGCGCGAGGATGTTGGTTTGGAAGGCGATCCCGTCGATGACACTGATAATGTCGACGATTTTTTTCGACGAATCGTTGATTGACGCCATCGTCGCCACTACCTGCGACACTACCGCGCCGCTGCGCTGCGCTACTTCCGATGCCGACCCCGCCAGCTGGTTTGCCTGGCGCGCATTCTCTGCATTCTCCTTGACGGTGCTGGTCAGTTCCTCGACCGAAGCGGCGGTTTCCTCCAGCGCACTGGCCTGCTGCTCGGTACGCTCGGACAGGTCGGTATTCCCGTGAGAAATTTCGGCGCTTCCACGCGCCACGTTCTCCGCGCTGGCGCTAACTTGCACCAGAACATCGTGGATATTGCCGACAAATTGATTGAAACCGTTACCAATCACTGCAAGCTCGTCGTTGCCACTCACCTCCAGCTGGACGCTCAGATCCGCATCGCCACTGGACAGCGCCGTCATTCGGTCACCCAGCTTTCGCAAGGGCGCGGTCAAACGGAACACCACGGTGATCAGCACCAAGGCCGTTGCTATCGCGCACACCAGCGACACGATGAGTGTGTACAGCAATAGTTCGCGCGCAGGTGCCAGCGCCACGCTTTTCGGGAAGGTCAGCTTCACAGACCACAGCCCGGTCTCGCCGTGGATGAACAGTGGCTGCAGCAAATGCACCAGACCTTCGGTATCTTCGTATTCATAGGCCTGACCTTGGCGCACGCGATCAAGGCCAGCGGCCGGCACGTCGTCGGCCTTCTTACCTAGCTTTTCAGCCACGGGCGTACTTGCATACAGGCCACCATTAGAAATCAGGCTCAGCTTGGCGCCGTCGATCACCTCTAATTCGTTGAGGATCTTGGTCAGGCGCGTCAACATGAAGTCGGCGCTGGCCGTGCCCTGGAATTTACCTTCGATCATGATCGGCGCCACCAGCGACGCCATCAGCGTCGGCTTGCCGTCTACAGGATAGATGTAGGGCTCAGTGAAGAACACCTTGCCACTCTTCTTGGGGATGTCGTACCAATCGTTAGCGCCGGGCGCGCTGTCGAACACGATCGGTTCTACGTGAGTGCCACCGCCATTGGTACGGGTATAGTAAGGCATGTAGCGGCCGGTCGCGTCGTACAGCGGCAACTGGCCGGCAAAGTCCGCATCCTTGTTGTCCAGCGCATTCGGTTCCCAGGTGACGGCGGTGCCTATCAGGTCTTCCGATCCGAGCAACGTGGCCTTGACCATCTCATTGATCTGGTCGCGACTGAGCGCCTGGTTGGCAGCACGCGTACCACGCATCGCGCCGGCTAGGTTGACCACCGCCGAAAGGTTGCTGGCGATACGCGCCTGCAGCGATACTGCCACCTCGCGCGCAGACGTTCGGGCCAGGTTCATCGCCGCCGCCTCGGCGCTGGCGCTGCTGCGCACGCCGATCACAGTGGCGGTCACAGCGAGACTGAGCACCACCAGCGCAGTGGCTGCCGCGCAGATCTTGCCGTTTAATGAGAGTGAGAAGCCGAATCGCGAACGCGGTGTGGACGCGGTTGTTAATGCTATGCTCATGTGAAGCCTGTTAAGAAAAGTCAGAAGGTTCGGGTCAGCGCCAATACCAGCGTGGCGTCAGCCGGATTCGATCTCTCGATCAGTCCAGCGGAATTGGGTATGCCCAGCGTGTAGTTATTATAGGCGTTGGTCTTGCCATGCGCCTTGGTGTAGGCCGCAGACATTGCCCATCCCGGCGCCAACACCTTGGTGACGCCGGCCTTGTAATCGCGCCAGCTCCACATGCTGTTGTTTGCCACGCGGCCATGGCCGAAGTGCAGATTAAGCGTGTAGCCGTCGCCCAGTTCGACATTGGCGCCCAGGTCCAGATAGCCGGTGCCGCGCGCATTCTCGATACCGAAGAATTCCTTGGTAAACGTATAGTTGTATTTGGCGTAGGCGAATTTGTAGCTCAGACCGAACGCCAGCTCGCCGTAGTCGTAGGTGGTGCGCGTGGCTCGGATTTCGGCGCCCGGATATTTGTAGTAATAGACGCCGGCGCTGTAGCCGACATCGCCGGCCATAGCACCATAGGCGCCGTAAACATCCCATTCCAACGTAGCGTTTTCCACGAAGCGGTTGCTGACATTAGATAGCCACGTACCAGCAGAAAAACCGTTCGACCCCACATAATCGAAGCCGCCCTGCAGCGCAGGTTTACCCCAGGTTTGGCGGAAGCCGCGCGAGATATACTGTGACGTCAGCGTCACGTTTGCGGTGAATGGCGACGCTGCGGGAGCCGGTTCGGCGGAGGTCTGCGCCACTGCTGGCGCGGCGGCAGCGAAGGCAAATGCGCCTGCTACACCTATGCAAAATGCATGCTTCATATTTCGACACCTCCGACTGCGTTATGGAGCAGGTAGATAATCTGACGAAGGATAGGAAACTCTTTTCCCATCACCTCAAATATTTCACACTTCACCCATTGTTCATTGATTCTGGGCTGGCGAAAGACATACTTCTTCTCCGCCAATTTTGTTGATTACGAATTTTTCGAATTGCTGCATTACAAGCAAAAGTGTCTTTTTAAGAGTATTGGAAGACCACCTTCACTTGCATCAACCAGCACACTCAGCAGCATTGTTGTGCGGTTGAAAAATTCGAATTGGCAAAAAGTCTCACTCAATCTGTGTCAAAAAAACGAAGACCTTTAGAGTTTTCGGTTTTCATTAGCATGACTCATTATCATTCGCTAAGCATTCAAAAATATTTTTAAATGCCTTGTATGTTGAACTTTAGCAACACATCACGGTAACAGCTGATTGTGACCGAAAAATTACATCGCATTGTAAGTCCGCTTCATTTCTTGATAATTTATCGGTGCAAAAAAGGAATGGCACTTGTTGCCTTGCAGAGATCTAATCTGCTTGCGGCGGACTATCAGGTATGTACGACAAGTTCTCTTCATTCGACAGAAGTGCTGAGACTTTTAACGGCAGAATCAGTGTGAACCGCGTGCCTACATCGACGAGGGAGTGAACTTGTATTTGCCCTTCCAAAATGCCATGCACAATGTTGTAACAAATGTGTAGCCCAAGTCCAGACCCACCTTGACCTAACTTCGTCGTAAAAAATGGATCAAAAACCTTGTCGACAATCCTTGGCTCAATCCCATTGCAGTTGTACAAGAAATGAATCTCAATATGGTCTGGCATTT
>CAUPNA010000083.1:0-19204 GCA_963512475.1 uncultured Undibacterium sp. | reverse complement strand
CGATGTTGGGTGTATTCTATTTGATGGTGAACAAACCGGGATTGTGGATGTAGTGATGGGGTAAATCATTGAATTGACACTCAATGATTTATTGTGTCTTCAGACATCCGCATCATCTGCACTATCACCACTATCCTCCAAACCCAACAAACTCTGCGCAGCATCAGTTGGCAAGGCCTCTACCAACTTCAATTTACGCGTCATCTGACGGGTACGGACTTCAGCTTTGTCGATATTGTCGGCGGCTTTGACTAGGGCGTTTTTGGTAGCCGCAAGAACATCGCCGAATTTACTAAATTCAGTTTTAACGGCACCTAGCACTTGCCAGACTTCAGAAGAACGCTTCTCTAACACCAAAGTACGGAAGCCCATCTGTAGGCTGTTTAATAAAGCCGACAAAGTCGAAGGACCTGAGATAGAAACGCGGTGCGTGCGTTGTAGTTCATCGGCTAAACCCGGACGGCGCATGACTTCCGCATACAGGCCCTCTGTGGGTAAAAACAAAATCGCAAAATCGGTGGTCAGCGGCGGCGACAGATATTTCTCGGCAATGGTTTTCGCTTCGTTACGAATCGCACGTTCTAATTCTTTACCTGCCTGCGCCACGCCCTCGGCGTCAGCACGTTCGGCCGCATCTAACAAGCGTTCGTATTGTTCTTTCGGAAATTTTGCATCGATAGGCATCCACACTGGCGCCCGGTCATCTTCTTTACCTGGTAACTTAATCGCAAATTCAACTCGTTCGCCGCTACCTGGCACGGTCTCCACATTTTTTCCATATTGATCGGGCGTCAGCATTTGCTCTAGCACCATTTCTAACTGTACCTCACCCCAAGTGCCGCGAGTTTTCACGTTGGTTAATACCCGTTTTAAATCGCCGACACCAATGGCTAATTGCTGCATTTCACCCAAACCTTGATGCACTTTTTCCAGTCGTTCTGACACCTGTTTAAACGATTCTCCGAGGCGCTGCTCCAACGTAGCATGGAGTTTCTCATCGACGGTTTTGCGCATTTCTTCCAATTTTCCGGCATTGTCTGCTTGCAGTTGTTGGATCTTTTGCTCCAAGGTGGTACGGATCTCACCCATACGCAAAGCATTTGACTCGGTCATGCTCGCCAAAGTCTGATTTAAGGTATCGGCAAAACGTTTCAAACTTAGACTCTGCTCCTCGCGTGCTGTTTGCCCTTGCACGGTCAAGGCCTGACGCATTTGTTCTAATTGCTGGGCATTGGTTTCATTGAGTTTAACGAGTTGCTGTGAAAAGGCATCGATTTGATTGTTTTGTAGCGTCGCGACACTGGTGAGTTGTGCTGCCAATGTTTGCTGGAACTGCGTAAAGTTGCCACCTAATTCCTGACGTGTAGCTTGAGCCGTCGATTGCACTTGCTCGCGTAAGCTGCGTTCACTTCGTTCTTGCGCTTGTTGCGATTGTGTTTGAAATGTTTGTAGTTGCGTTAATAGTTGCGCGTCGCCATTGCTTTGCTTGCGGAGCAAAATCGCTATTTGAATCAGAACGATTACTACAATACCTGCTATCAGGATGATTTCTACTGTGGTCATTGGATTTGAACTCTTCTTTGAACTTTTATACGTTTTGCTTACTTCTGGTTTAAATCAGAATCACTTACTTCATCCCGGTGTATTCCGCATCCAATCCGCAGTCTGATAAAACGAGCTCATCAGATGCTCTTGTAGGCCTTCTTCAATACCGACATCCTGCATCGCCCATGCCATGCAGCGCAGCCATTGATCGCGTTCTGCTATCCCTATCGCGTAGGGTAGATGACGGGCGCGCAAACGAGGATGGCCGAACTGTTCTATGTATAAATTAGGTCCGCCCATCCAACCGGATAAAAACCAAAATAACTTATCGCGTGAGCTGTCGTTAGGTTGTGGATGCATCACGTTGATGCCAGAAAACTCGGCTTCCAACTGCATCAGATCATAGAACCTGTCGACCATCTCACGCAATTTATCAGCACCACCGATCAATACATATAAGTTTGATTTCTCTTCTTCAATTTCCATAAAACTTTTTTTCGTTCGATATATTTACTAATTTTTTTACCTGCTAATGACGCTACGATCAAGTTCAGCTATTCCGCAACGACAGTAAAGGAGGTTGATTCAACACATTGCGCAAACCTAACCAACCACCGATCAGAGCACAAATCGCGCCGACAACAATACCTGCGCCCCAAACCAAAGGTGAAAAACTCCAAGCGAATTTAAAAGAGTATGTCGCCAATGCCCAACCTATGGCGGAAGCGCCACTCGCGGCCAAAGCACCTGCAACACTGCCAACTAATAAAAACTCTATCCACTGCGCTTGTGAGAGTTGTTGACGCGTCGCGCCCAACGCACGCAATAAGGCAGCTTCACGCATGCGTAGATCCTGTGATCCCGCCAACGCCGCGTACAAAACCAAGACACCAGAAACCAGCGTGAATAGAAACAAGAATTCCACCGCCGTGATGACCTGATCCAACACATCTTGTAGCTGCTTCAGAATCGCACCGACATCCATCACTGTCAAATTAGGAAAGTCCATGGTTAATTGATTCGCAAATTGTTTGTTCTTATCAGGCACGCGGAAAGCAGTGATAAAAGTCTGCGGCATATTTTGCATCGCTTTGGGATTGATCACGACGAAGAAGTTCACCCGCATAGAACCCCAATCTAATTTACGTAAGCTGGTAATTTTAGCCGTGATTTTTTGCCCAGCGATATCAAAAGTCATCTTATCGCCTAACTGCAATTTTAAGGTTTTTGCCAGCCCCTCTTCTACTGAAGCTTCAGGCTCCGTCGCACTGCCATCTTGATACCATTCACCAGCAACCACTTTATTCGAATAAGGCAACTCCATCATCGTGGACAAATTAAACTCACGCTCCACCAAGCCATTCGCACGTTCATCCTGATAGCTATTGGGTTTCAAAACACTGCCGTTCACCTCGATCAGACGTCCACGTATCATCGGATAAATTTGTGGTTGTGCAAAACTCTCCAAACGTTTGGCGATCTCGTTTTTTTGATCTGGTTGAATATTAATAACGAAATGATTTGGCGCATCGGCAGGTGTCGATTGCTTCCATGCCGCAATCAGATCGCTACGCACCACGGTCAATAATAACAATGCCATTAAACCCAAAGACAAAGCCACCACTTGCACCACGGTGGCGCCTGGACGGCGCTGCAAAGCCGTGATCGCAAAGCGCCACGCAGAATGATTTATCACATTGCGCAGACGCTTTAAACCCATCATGCACACTCTGGCTATTAAAGCAAAACTGAGCATGCCGACCAAGAACCCGACAGCCACCATCAATCCAACCTTAATATCACCGGTTTGCCACAACAACAAACCAATAAACACCGCCAGGCCCAAACCATAAGTCGCTAAAGTCATAGCTTGTGGCGCATCTTGTTCACGTCGTATCACACGGTTGTGCGGCACATTACGTAACTGCAAAATCGGCGGCATCGCAAAACCTATCAGCAGCAAAATACCAATTGCCAAACCTTGTAAAGCCGGTAAAAAACTCGCTGGTGGCAAATCGTTCGTCACTAATTTTCCGAGCCATTCCAACAACACGTAATGTCCAGCAAAGCCCAAGATCACACCGGCGATACTGCCCAAAACACCGAGTACTAAAAATTCAAACAAGTACATCACCGTCACTTGATTTTGCGTTAAACCAAGGCAACGCAACATGGCACAAGCATCAATATGGCGTAGCATAAATCGACGTGCCGCCATCGCCACCGCGACTGCCGCCAGCATGGCCGACAACATACTCACCATAGACAAAAACTGCTCCGCTCTGTCCAAGGTGGTGCGCAATTGTTCATTACCATTTTCTATGGTTTCTAAGCGCACGCCTTTCAAGCTCTTCGTTTGAATTTCTTGCTCTAAGAAAGTCTGAAATTCTTTAACCGTTTGCTTATCACCAGCCAGCAACAAACGATAAGTTACGCGAGAACCATCTTGAATCAATTTAGTCGCAGCCAAATCGTCCATTGCAATCATGACGCGGGGCGAGAAACTTAAGAAGCCTGATCCACGATCAGGTTCTGAGGCTATACTGGCTGCAACAGTGAATTGTTGTTCGCCCAGCGTAATCTGGCTACCCGCCGCCACTTTTAAACTGCCAAACAAAGCGGGATCTATCCATACCGTGCCGCGTTTTGGCGTTTCATCGGTAGCGACTTCTTTATCCGCCAGATTCAACTTCAACTTACCGCGCAGAGGATAATTACTGGTAACCGCTTTCAAGGTCACCAATTTCGCCATGCCAGTGTCGCCACTCACATTGCTACCTGAGGAGCCGTTCGATAATGCCATACTAGGAAATACCACGGTCTCAGCAACTTGCAATCCAGCTTGCTGCGCCTTTGTCTTCCACGCTAAATTTAACTGTTGTGCCGAGCTGACCAATAAATCGGAGGCCAGTACCTGATGCGCATCGCGATTCAAACCATTGCGCAGTCTGTCAACAAAAAAACCGACGGACGACAAAGATGCAACCGCGACCATTAGAGCGACCAGAAGGAAACGCAGCTCTCCAGCACGCCAATCGCGTTGCGTCATTTTTAAAGAGAGTGACAAAATACTAGAAAACATGAGACTCCTAAATAGTTGTGCTGGACTTGAAGAGAAATTAGGCTGCTAGAGCCTGCGCAAAATCATGCAATAAATCAGTGGTATCTTCTATCCCTACCGATACTCGGATCAAGGAATCAGCGATTCCCATCTCAGCCCGACGCTCCGCACCCATTTCAAAGAAAATGGTGTGCGCCACCGGAATGACCAACGTACGAGTATCGCCCAAGTGGGTGGCATTGATCGCCAGATTCAAACGATTCAAATAATCAAAACAATCAATTTCAGGCTTCAATTCAAAACTGAACAAGGCACCGTAAGCACGGAATAATTCGGTCGCCAGTGCGTGTTGTGGGTGCGAAGGCAAACCCGGGTAGTGTACGACAGCGACGCGTGGATCGGCCTCTAGCATTTGTGCTAAAGCTAAGGCATTCAGGCTTTCACGTTCCACACGCAAGGCCAGCGTTTCCGCACCAACCGCGATTTGATGCGCAGCCTCAGGTGACAGCGAAGCACCAAAATCACGCAAAGCTTTAGCACGTATTTGTGCCATACCTTGCTGCGCTGGTGCTTGCTTACGGAAGTTTGCCGCGATATGTGGATAGCTGGTCCAATCAAATAGGCCTGTATCAGTAATAGCACCACCTAAGACATTGCCATGACCCGCGATAGACTTGGTCAAGGAATTAATCACTAGCCCAGCGCCCACCGTTTTAGGTTGAAACAAGTAAGGCGAAGTCATGGTGTTATCGACCACGAACAGAATGCCACGTTCGCGGCATAATTCGCCTACGCGTTTTAAATCAGCGATTTGCGTACGTGGATTGGCGATGGTTTCCACAAACACGACACGGGTATTGGGTTTAATCGCGGCGGCAACATTGGCAACATCGGTAGCATCGACCAATGATAATTCCATGCCTTGCTCGGCGCAGGTTTGCCATACGCTATTGGTATTGCCGAACAAAAACCGTGAAGACACCAGATGATCGCCATGACGCAACAGGCCTTGAAACACAGCGCCAATTGCTGCCATTCCAGTTGCAAAACAAATGCTAGCCACACCCTGTTCCATCTTAGTCAGCTTATCTTCTAAAGCAGAAACGGTAGGATTGCCTTGGCGCCCATAGCGGTATCCTGATTGTTTACCTTGAAATACCTCAGCCAAATCACGCGCATTCTTGTAACCATAAGTGACAGAAGTGTGAATAGGTTTATGAGGAGAACCGTGCTCTATCTCTTTTTGACGGTCGTTATGCAAAATGGTGGTCGTAAAACCCAAGGATTTTGGTGTGTTCATAGCTAAAAAAACCTGCAGAAATCGAGACAAAAGAAGAGTTTAACAGTTAACGTCTGATTTGCTGCGAGAGCGGCCAATTTAGCTATAAAAAAGGCTAACCGAGTACGATCGGTTAGCCTTTTAAATTTTCGCACTACTTTTTATATCGATTGGCAAATTCCATGCAAAGAATGATTCTGACAATCTCTAAATTATTCCTTATCTTTTTGATCTTCACGTTTTACGCGAATTTCTTTTATTTCTTTTGCATCCTTGATATCTTTAGCGATATCTCGCATTTTATAGTCGCTGGGCACCGCAAACATACTTGCTGCAACGTCATCACGCTTGATGTTATTCAAGCGATATATTCTATCGCCAGAACGTGGATCGCTATGTTTTGAATAGACCGTGATCTGTAGATCAGGTGAAAACCAAGTTTCATCTGACACGACAATTGGATTGGTATTGCCTATTTCACCCGCCGGAATCTCAAAACTACTTTGTTTTCCTTCCGCCTTGATGCCATCAAAATCTTTGTTACCAAGTGCCTTAGTCTGACGCTTGCTGGCCCACTTAGCATCACCAAAGACGTTAGCCAGACTAGCGTTCAACGCGCCGCTACCCGACATACCTGGCATAACAAACTCCATCTGACGACGGTTTTCTGGGCCGCGTACATTCACTGTCAGCGTTTTTTCATTGTCGCCTGCTTTCGCATCTGTACCCATTTTTTCTACACGACGAACAATGACGTGACGCTCTACATCTTTGGTGTCGCCAGCTGTCAATTTCAATTCGACGATATCCTTACCATTTTTTGAACGGGTTATGTTTTCCGTCACTATTTTCAAAGGTTCTCCATTTGACTTTGTATTCATCAGAAATTTATCCATGAGCTTAGTTGCGACTTTAGTTTTTGGATTTAAAATAATGTGACCTTCTACGGGATCATTAATAATAATCTCTCGCAACTCGCCTTTTGCATCGCGAATTTCTTCACGGGTGCGTCCCTGGCTATCACGATAAGTCAGTGTCGAGCTCTTATTTGAAATCATGTTACCGTCAGCTAGTTTCTGCTGACTTTCAGAAATCACTTCTGCGCTATAAGGTGCATTCTTTACCGGCTTTCCGGAGAAACGAAAGAAATTCATGCCGCTAATGGGATTGGCAAAAACCATATCCCCCAAGCCATTCGCCCTACGCACAATCGATTCGCGCTCAATTTCGATTTTTCGACCGTCAGTCGTCGCTTTATCCTGCTCCCCATCCATTAGGACTGTAAACGCCGTGGTGTTATCAAGAGCAATCGTTTTACTGATCTTAGTATCGAATACCGGATCTAAGCGATCCATCGCCATGACTGGCAAACTCAAGATTGCAGCAGCAAGCACTGCGCCAATAACTAATTTTTTCATATTCATGCCTTCCTTTTTTGATTAAGTTAACTGAATAAGCTGACTAAATACACGCCATGCCACACAAGTTACCCAGCATTCAGTTTTGATTAATTTGGTAAAAATCTTACTGCTAAAAACTCGTCGTTCGCACCCAGCAACATTTCTGCTTTAGAGCTTTGATTGGCAACCTCAGGATTTACTGTTACTCCCATAGTCGCCAACACTGAATGTGGTATTTGCGCCTGGACAATACGCATATCATCTTGTTTCAAAATTTCCTCACCGGAATGCAAGGCAAGAAAAGGGATTTCTTCATGCACTTCGTAGCTGGCCTGAACCTCACTGCTCTCCACGATTCCATCCTGATTTGCTGTAGGGACTAACGATGAAGTTTGATTTAAGACCAGCACCATTACCACCAGACTTGCACATAAACCGCTTGTTAATTGCCAAGAGAATTCCTGCCAGCGTTGATACCAAGGACGCTTGGGAAAATGTTGATCGAATGTTGCCAGCAAAGCCTGCTCGATTGAAGCTGGCGCCTGCAGAGACGCCAGTTCATGCATCAAAGCTTCCTTATGAGGCTTCAAAACACCTTCTATTTCATCAAAATTTTTCATAACCATTACCATTTACAATTACGATTCATCATTTCTTTATCACACGGATATTCATCAAGCACGCTGGGCATCCACGGACCAATCGCTGCGATACTGACTTAAGCGCTCCGCGAGTGCTAGGCGAGCGCGCGATAAACGAGAACGCACTGTACCTACATTAATTTGGCAAATATCAGCAATCTCCAGATAAGACATTTCATGCATTTCATACAGAATTAATACATCACGATAATGCGTCGCCAAGCTAGCGATTGCTTGCCGCAAATCCTCGGCCATTTGATCGCGCATCAGTCGTTCCAACGGAGCAGCATTCTCACAAATCACTTCGTTTTGCTGATCCTCATCATCCTCAAACTCATTCGTTGCGCTAGCTGTCTTTTGCGACGCACTGTCGTGTTTCATCGCCACATTACGGGTTACGCCGAATAAGAAGTAACGCAATTGACCTTTTAAGGCGTCGTATTTGTACTGATCTGTCATCAAGCCCATAAACACGTCTTGCACCACATCTGCAGCAATCGCGTTCGAACCACAACGCAAGAGTGCGTACCGGTACAACGCAGCATGATGACGGCGATATAAAGCTGTAAAAGCCTGCTTATCGCCATTACGCATCAGTCGCACTAACTCGGTATCAGAAATCAAATCATCCATGCTTCGCTATTTGTTATAAATCTCAGGCATCAATTTTCTAAATTAAGTTTTACTAAAGCTATTCCGTTCAAAAGAGCAAAAAGTTCCAGATAAAAACAAAAAAAGCGTAGAGAATTTTGTTTTCTCTACGCTTTCGAACTGCTTAGGATTTCAATCTAAATCAACTCACACCAAAACCAAGACTTAGATAAATTGAATTTGTCCTTCAGCAATGCCGATGAGTTGAATAGCCGCCGTCGTATCGGTTGGTGTGATGAGTGAGGCAATCTGCATCGTTTTCAATATGGATTCCTCAGGTGTACTGTAGTTCAAGCCCCAATCCACTGCGAATTTGTAAGCAACCTGGATTTTATTGTCCAACAAATCAGCGACCCATCCCCATACAGCATCACCTTTCCACTGGTGTACTGCGCCGACAACTGAGAGCACCATAGTTCCACGAGTTTGTGCACCACTTTCAAGTTGCTTCGACCAGTACTCAAGTCCACCAGAGTCCGCGCCCTCTTTTCGACCTAAGGCATTGACATAAATTTTATTGATAAAATCTGCATTAGTCAGATTTGGGGCATAACCTGTCTGGGCCGACTTTTCAGTAGCAGCAGTAAAGAAAGCTTCACTAATTTTAGCAAGCCCCATGCCCGCTTTGTAGCTATCTATCCAGTAATTCAAGCCATCGGCATCAGGGACACGATTAAAAAAGGCAACATAGATATCGAGTAAAGTATCCAGTACAGGTCGGCTGATCGTTTGCGCATTGTTGTGCACTTGCGTATTGACGACGACGTTATCAAACTTCAGACTTTCAATCTGATAGGTAGCCAACAAAGAACCATCTTGCTGTTTGAGCGTGAAGCTACCTCCAGAGATTTCCTGAATTTTGAAATTAGTGGCGCTATTTAAGCTAAAGCCGAATTTCAAACTATCGTTACCTTTGCCGCCATCTACATAGACATTGGGTAAAGTTGCGTCCCTTATGCTGATCACATTATCTGCATCTCCAAATCGCAAGACTGAACCGGCATCCGAGCTAGCGACCGTATACGTAACAATCGACGTATTATCTTTGACCGCAGCGGCAACATTGATCTGTTCGGTCTGACTAGTCTGCGCGAGATTCTTTCGAATCAAACCTGTGTTGTCCGTGGTCACCACTGATAACTTGTTTCCGACAGCATAGCCGCCATTCGCATAAGCATCATAAATTACGCCGCCCTTGGGGAGCGCTTTACCATCAAATTTCCAATTGAATGAGAACAGAGTCGCATCTGGTGTGTTTGCGGAATAAATCCCAGGCGCTATCGTGCTCACCGTGAGGTAGTCGCCTATGTTGGCATAATATTGTAGGGCAAAGGCTTCTTTTTCCGGCGCATTGAAGGGTTGGCTCAACGATAGCATTTTTGAATTCTGCGTGGCGCGCCAGATACCGCTTGCGCGATAATAACCGCCCTCGTAAGTGCCAACAGTACCTAGTTCACCATCAACATAACCGAGCCAATCTTTCCAAGGAATACGACTCAAGGAATCGGTTACATGGGCGCTATTCAAAAAACCTTGACTAGTAGTCGGAAAAGATTTCGCGACTTCGGCATCAACATATTCGTCCTGCAGTCCGGCATAGCTGTGACCAATTTCGTGCAATGCCAATTCCGAAGCCAGTGCATTTCCTGCTGATGCCCAAGCAATAGTGCCGCCAGCACCGCCATATAGAGGCGTGTTGACCAGCACGACAATGAGTTCTCGTTCGTTACGTACAAAAACCTTGGCAACTTCATTTTCAACTGCAAACGTATCGCCGTAGAGCAAACGTCCATCGCTCCCATGTTGGGTAGCATTAAAATAGGTATTAACTGAAATTGAATTATTTGGCTGGTCAGTACCCGATTCCGCGGAAGCAAAAAACAATGCTGAGGCATTAAAAAAATTCTTGTAATTCGAAAATGGCGCATTCAGACGCGCATTGCTTTCACCCAAAAAGCTATTCAAAAAGACTTGAGCATCGCTAATAAATTTTGCTCGTTCTGCCGCCGTATAGCCTTCCGCGACAATGATGATATCAACACGGTTTGCGCTACTACCATTTTTTATGAGTGGGGTTATATCTGCCATAAATTCAAATTAACACTTAGATGAAAAGTTGAGCTGCATGTAAGGCACAGACTTGGCAATCAGAGTTTATCTAAAATAATGCACGGATATGAGAGCCATGCCATCTAAGCCTTGCCGCATAAAACTATTAATTTATGCTCATCCAGTATAGCAATAAAAATTTATTGTCCGCCAAAGCAGTTGAAATTAAAAAAGTTTGTTGCGTGATACACCACAAGCCACGCCACTCAGAAACAAAATTGGTCGTAAAAAAAGCATGGCGTATCAACGGCCATGCTTTGTTAGAAATTTATCAGGAAATAATTCAGATTGTACTGTCCGAAAAGCTAATCCGATAAAAAACGCTCTACTAGTTTAGCCAAAACTTCAGGCTGATCATGATGCAGCATATGCCCCGCCTCCATCACAATTTCGGTGCGCATTTTAGGCACGTATTGCATACGTCGATCAATCTCAGCGCGCGCTTGCTCTTTTGAACCTATCATGCGCCAGATATCCGTGTCATTGGCTTCCACCCACAATACAGGTGCCGCAATATTTTGCCAGCATTCCAAAACTTCATCGACATGATACAAAATAGGAGTGGAATTCTTGTGCGCGGGATCGGCTAACAACTCCCATACGCCTTGTGCATTTTGCTTAGACCAATGTTGCGCTAAAAACGCTGCGCGCTCATCGGGCAAGCGCGGATTAGTTTTCTGCAAGCGCCCCGCTACTTCTTCTAAACTTGCGTATGTGCGCAGAGTTGGTACCTCACGTAACTCTTCCAACCATTTTCTATAACGTCCTGGCGCCTGTTTGGCCTGTGTCATCGGCATTCCAAAACCTTCCAGGTTAATCAGTTTCGCGACGCGTTCTGGGCGCACGCCAGCGTATAGCATAGCGATATTGCCACCCATGCTATGTCCCAGTAGATTCACGGGCTGATCTGGCGAATAGTGCTGCAATATCGCGTCCAAATCGGCGACATAGTCAGGAAACCAATAACTCTCCACTTTAGGATACTCGGTAAGTCCAAAACCGCGCCAATCGGGCGCAATGACATGCCAATCCTGCGCCAAGCAATCCACGACGAATTGAAACGAGGCTGCAACATCCATCCAGCCATGCACCATAAACAATACTGGTGCGTCGGGTTTGCCCCAATGGCGTATATGCATGTTTAATCCACGCAGAGAAACGAATTCGGATTGGCTTGATTTCATAATGTTGACCTAAATATAAAAATAGAACGACCGTTCGATTATTATACGCTATTGCAGCATTTTGTTGTTTGACCCGCTCTTGATGCAAAAAAAGGGACGAGATTTATATCCGAATAAATCTCGTCCCCCCGTCAATTTTGCTCAGCCCGGCATAACGCTCACCTGAATACTGTCGCCATTCAAGCACAACTTCCGTCTATCCTTTTAAACTCAATACGCGACCGTATCAAAACGCACAAAATCACCCACCTTAACTTGCACTGTTTTATCACTCTGCTCATCCAATAATTCTCCGACCGCAAATGGCAATTGAACTTGCATGACTTTCATCTTACCCATACTCGCTTGTGGAATGCCATACTGCAAAGGACGTGCTTGTTGCGCGCTCAAGCCTAAAGTTGGCAATTGATCGTAATCAGACACGACCAATGCCTGATCACCAACGATGATGTTCGAACTTAAACCGGCATCGAAAATAATTTGTTTATCATTGATTTTGATGATTTTCGCCATCAAGGGAAATGGCGCTAAATCCTTGCGTATCCACGCCACTGACTCTTCAATCACAGAATCGACCGCTTTACCAAAACTAGTCGCATAAAAGGCGACACTGCCGAAAGGTTTGTCGCGTCCGACTTTGCTATCATCCTCAGCAGGACGATATAAAAGATGACGACTTAGAAAAGCCCCACTCAAACCATCATAAATACTGAATTCAACTTCGATATGACGGCTACGACTCTCCCACAAGCCGAGGAATTTTTTATCACTACGGATACCCGCATTTCTGATTTCACCCGAGATCACAAATTGCGCATCATTTTCAGCAGCGACCTGCTGCACCATTTTCGCAGTCGGGGCGGTTTGTTTTAAATCAAACGATAAGAGATTCGGCGATTGACGCACAATATAACTGCCACTGCGTTCCAGACGGTTTAGCATTTCACGCGGAAAACCCTGAGCAATATCGTCAATATCCTGAACTTGCGCTGCGACATTGACAGCAAAGCCTGTCATTACCACTTTCTTTTTCAATACTCGTTCTGCTGCAGGCATTGGTGTTGGCGGTTTAGAAAACAAACCACAGCTAGTGAGCGTTATAAGTGTCGCCCCCAGGGCAAATAGCACAAAAACGCGCCGCGCAAGCCGTCTAGCATTTTCTAGCATTTGAAAAAATGTCGTGTCTGACCAGTTAAGAGAACCGCGATATTGAGACATTCTTGTTTTCCTTTTTTAGCTAAATCGACTTAGTCCAACTTACCCAACTCACCTTAATTTACTGCAATTAACATTAACCAATATTCATTGCATCAAGCTCTTGCTGAGTAAAACCAGCCGCAAGACGTGCTGCCACATTAAACGGTGCGCGCAAAGTTGGTGCTCTAAATTGTGATGCCAATTGTGCGAAACAAGCAATCGGTTCTAGCTGACGTTGTTCGCACAAATACGCAAACCAACGATTACCTATCGCCACATGACCGATTTCATCACGCAGAATAATATCTAAAATTTCAGCGGCGGCCTGATCGCCTGCCTGTGCAATTTTGGCGCGCAAGGCGGGCGTCGCGTCTAAGCCTCGCGCCTCCATCGTACGAGGTACCAAGGCCATACGTGATAGCACATCGTCCTGAGTCCGTTCGGCTAATTCCCACAAGCTATTATGCGCAGGAAAGTCACCGTATTCAAAGCCTAATGTGACTAGGTGATCCGCCAGCAAAGTGAAATGGTAGGCCTCTTCCTGAGCTACCAGCAACCAGTCGCTGTAATACGTATCTGGCATATCGGAAAAACGCCAGATCGCGTCTAAAGCCAGATTGATGGCATTGAACTCAATATGTGCCAGAGCATGAATTAAGGTAGCTCGTCCTTCTACCGTGTTCATTGCACGGCGCTTGACGCCGAGGGGCGGCACTAGCTCTGGTTTCAACGGACGCCCGGGTATCTCCGCTGGTGCCGTCAATTGAGCTCTCGCGTTCAAGCTCAATTGTTGCCCCAAGTGAGCCTGCCGCAATGCTTGTACCGCAGTAGCCTTACTACGAGCATCAGCTTCTATTAGACACAATAAGGCTGCCGATCGTAAATCAGTTTGGGTTGAGGCGAGATCAATGTTTTTCTTAGCACTGTCGCTAGCTGAGGAAGAAAATTCTGGTGAGGTCGGTGAAATCATGCTGAGGGCGGTAAAATGTCGGAATATTTCAAGATGACTATTTTACGGCATTTACGTCCCTCCTCTTTAGAAGTTTCATAGGAAGCAACATGGCAATTTACCAATTAGGCGATGTCGCACCCGATATTGATCCCAGTGCTTACATCACCGACAGTGCAAAAATTATAGGTAAGGTGAAAATCGATGCCTTAGCCAGTGTCTGGTTCGGCACTGTAATTCGTGGTGACAATGAATTGATTCACATCGGCGAAAACAGCAATTTGCAAGAATCTTGCGTTTTACATACTGATCCGGGTTTTCCCCTGACCATCAGCAAAAATGTGACCGTCGGACATCAAGCGATGTTACATGGCTGTAGCGTTGGCGAAGGTAGTCTGATTGGCATACAGGCAGTCATTTTGAATGGTGCCAAGATAGGCAAAAATTGCCTCGTCGGTGCGGGTTCTTTGGTAACGGAGGGCAAAGAGTTCCCCGATAACTCTTTGATCGTCGGCTCACCAGCCAAAGTTGTCCGTACCCTCAGTGATGAAGCTATCGCGCAAATGCAGGCCAACACACAAAACTATGTGCGTCGCGGACAGGAATATAGAACCCAATTAAAGCGCATCGATACTGAATAGCCATTACGCAAATCCATTTAGACATAGTCTCAAAAAAATCAAGGAAATACAGTGAAAGACAATCTGCAAAAATTTATGTTTGAACACGCTGGTGTGCGCGGTGAATTGGTCGAATTACCGAATACCTGGCGCGAAATTTTATCGCATCAAACTTACCCTAAAGCGGTACAAATGATTTTAGGTGAATTACTGGCGGCGTCTGCGTTACTCAGTGCCAATTTAAAATTCAATGGCACCATGGTCATGCAGATACATGGCGATGGTCCGGTACGACTATTGGTCGTTGAATGTGATGCGCAATTACGTTTACGTGCGACAGCAAAATTAGCGCCGGACGTTGAGATTGCTGATGATGCTAGCTTGAGTGACTTAGTGCATCAAAACGGTCAAGGGCGTTTTGTCATTACTTTAGATCCCAATGACAAAATGCCGGGGCAACAAGCCTATCAAGGTATTGTCCCTTTAGATGGCGAATCAATTGCGACCGTGATTGAAAACTATATGATGCGTTCGGAACAGCTCGACACTAAGCTGTGGTTGGCATCGGATAGCGACGTGGCGCGTGGCTTATTGCTACAAAAATTGCCGAAAATTGGTGGTACGGAATCGAGTGTAGAAGACGAAACAGAAGCTTGGAACCGCGCGGTCATTTTGGGTAGTACTGTGAAGCAGCAAGAACTATTAGATACAGATATTGATACGCTGATGAATCGCTTGTTCTGGGAAGAAACTTTGCGTGTTTTTGAATTGCAGCATCCCGAATTCCATTGCAACTGCACGCGTGAAAAAGTCGGGAATATGTTGAAGATGTTGGGAGAAGAAGAAATTAAATCCGCGATCGCCGAATTAGATAAACTCGACATCAATTGTGATTTTTGCGGTAAGCATTACAGCTTTGATCAGATTGACTGCGCGCAATTATTTGTCGCTAGTACTTTGGTAGATGGTGTTATTACACCGAGTGGCAGCAAACACTAAGACATTGTTTACTCAATTTATGCAGTGTGCATTGGGGCTAAATTTAATTCCAATGAGCTTCAATACACACTGCTTTTGATCAAGTGACATCAATACTGATAGGAAAACCGAACGTTAAATCGATTCGCTTTATTGCCGCCGTTCGCATCAGCATGCGTGTAATTAAATATCGTTACTATGCCATTTTTCCACATCATATCCGCCCCCAACGATAGCAAAAGCATTCTTCTGTCGACATCATTACTTGGGATCAAATAGATCGCATCCGGCAGATCGATGTAATTTATTTTCAAACTATCTCTACGCGCAAAATCACGTTGATATTCCATCTTCAAACGCGGTATTAATTCGCCCCATGATGTAGCAATCTTCATCTCACTATTAAAGCCGACGGTACTGCGTTGGCTAAGCATCGTTTGTGCATGGTAATGCAAGAGATTAGCGCCAGCACCGGTCTCTGAAAACGGATCCAACTTCATTTTCGTCATGTCGAGGCGCACATATGGTATCAGCATTATCTTGCTAAAACTAAGATCGCCGCTGACCGAGCCGGAACTGATCATCTGCGTCCCCTTCCACTGCCCAAAAGCAAGAGACAAATCCTTGCCATCTTGACGACCAAAACGGTCTTCGATCTGATTGACACCCAGCATGAATGAGAAACGCATCGATGGAAATAATTGTGTCGTGAGGTAGCTCGCAGCAGTATTCGCAGTCGCCGTCATGAAGGAAGGATTGCGTTCAAACTCACTATGATCACGGGCATAACCCAAACCAAAACCGATATGGGTCTTGCCGCCACCAAAACAACGATCACCGCCGGCACTAAATCCCATAGTGGTGTATTTCAAGCCATTCGCATTACGATAGCTACCCGCACTATTCAAACCAGACACCCACATCGCAAGCGGACCACATTCTTTCTTACGCTCTTTATCCTCATCCGTTTTTGAGGTGTTCGCTTGTGATGCCAGCTCCAACATCCTGCCATTAAAGTGTTCTATTTGCGTTTGTTCAAAATGACGTACTGCCGCAGTCGTCGCAGTATACATCGCCAACACACCCGCATCTTTAGATGGATCCGTGCGCGGTATCACTGTAATAATTAACTGCGCAACATTCGATACGCCACCGATAGCGGTCGCAGTAAAATTCAAACTATCACCACCTATATAACCTGGTGCTGGTGTATAGGTCACTCTTGTACCACTAACACTTGCTACACCGTGTGCGGGCAAAGTATTAAGGCTGATCGTGACTCCAGAAAAGATAGGGCCTGAGACCATACTAGCCAGATCGATACTGGCACTGCGTCCTGTTTCTACTGTCAGATTCGTATTTTTCACTACGGGTGCGGCTGCCACGACCACGATATTGATGGTTGCAGACGCGAAACTACCATTACTGCCCAGCACCGCATAAGTAATGCTATCCGTTCCTACATAATTGCTCGCAGGTGTATAGCTTAGCGTCATGCCACTGACATTCACAACACCGTGCGAGGCTGGCTTAGTTAGGCTCAGTCCCGCAGCACCGGTCAAAGCTAGTACTGGTAGGGTATTTGCTGTACTGTTGACTTGTAACGTAATGTTGTTTGAAACGGTACCTATCGCTTGCACGGTAATTGCAATTACTACTGAATTAGAAACACCACCGGGTCCGGTTACTGTAATCGTTATCGCATCATTTCCAACAAAAGCAGCAGTTGGGGTATATAGCAGCTCGGCACCTCTTAGCGTGACGTTACCGTGACTAGCAGCGCTGACTACATTGATTGCTGTAGCAATACCAACTGTTTTTGGAAATATGCTGTTTGCCACACTATTCGCAACAACTTGTACATTACTTGCGCTTAAAACTGGAGCAATCGCAACAACATTAATATTAATAGGAACAGGTGCGGAAGTACCTCCAACACCTGTCGCTGTCACGGTCAATGTATCCGCACCAACATATCCGAGCTCAGGTGTGTAGCTAATGCCCAAGCCATTCACGGTAGCAACGCCATGACTTGGCGGTGTACGAATCGAAATACTGCTAACATTACTTGCGAGTCCACTATCTGAAATCTTTAACGCTACCTTGTTTGCAACACTATTTGCTGTGACTTGCACGGCAATAGCCTCCAAGACGGGAGCAACGGGCAATACGTTAATCGTGATTGTTTCAGGCAGAGATCCACCTCCCAAACCAAGCGCTGTCAATGATATTGCATCTACACCAACAAATCCTGGGTGAGGCGTATAACTAATTTTCAACCCATCAACGCTGACAACCCCATGTTTTGGCAAAGTACGGATCGCAATACTATTAACAACGCCGCTAATAACCGGAGTAATGATATTACCAGCGCTATTCGCATTCACATTAACGGTGCTTGCAGTAATCACGGGCAAATCAGCAACGACATTAATACTAATTATGGCAGCTGGTGACGTTCCCCCAATGCCATTAGCGGCTAGCAAAACTTGATCAACGCCAGCAAACCCCTTTTCAGGCGTATATCGAATAGTAAATCCACTCAAAGTGATAGCACCATGTGACGGCGCCCTGAGAATAGTTAAAGTAGATGCATTACCTCGAACCACTGGACTAATAAGGTTAGCGCTACTATTGGCATTGACTGCAACAATAATGGAATCAATGCTTGGGGGGGGCTCCACGACGTTAATTGAAATGCTCGCAGGGGTAGAATTGGTAATGCCATTTGAAACGGTAACTACTACGCTGTCACTTCCCACATAACCTGCTACTGGCGTATACCGCAAATCCAAACCATTAACACTGACAGATCCGTGCGATGCGCCACTCACTATTGTTAGGCTATTTGCACTACCATTAATAACTGGAACAATCGAATTAGCACTCGTATTAGCAAAAATGCTGACGTTCATTGGTGTCACCGAAAGGACTGCTGCGGCCGTTACGGTAATGGAGATGGTTGCGGCAGACGAAGTGCCGCCTGGACCTGTGGCCTGATAGCTGAATGTGTCACTACCGGCATAGCCACTGGTTGGCGTATAAACGATATTTAAACCACTAACCGTTGCTATACCATGCAATGGCGTTGAAATCACAGAAATGCTGCTAACGCTACCTGAAGTCGAGGGAGTTAAAATATTATTCGTGCTATTTTGATTTACTGTTTGGCTAAAACCATTCGCTGTTGGCGCTACTGGTGCTGCTGGCAAAACTGTGACATTGATCGTGGTTGAATATAAAACTGGTACAGAAAAAAAAGTAGCACTGACATTGACTGTAAACGTGAAAGTACCGGCTGCAGTAGGTGTACCAGACATAACCAACTCATGGCCATTGGTTGCCGGAGGTGACTTAGGTATCGTGGTGGTGCCGATGCCGGCAGGCAAGGTGCCAACTACCGTGTACACATTGTCTTGAGTACCCGTGCCCTCAAATTTTTGTGAGAACGCTTGTCCCTGCGTCATTGTCACATTCACCGTTGCGCCAGAATTTAAAATCGTTTGCGCGTGAACCTGAGCAGACAATATCCAGCAAGCGATCAATGCCACTAACAACAAATTTTTTAAAAGTAAACGCCGTACCGATCG
>CAUPNA010000082.1:0-19319 GCA_963512475.1 uncultured Undibacterium sp. | reverse complement strand
CTCTCACCACGCCCGATTACGACCACTTCTGATGAGCTCGGTAGCTTGACGCAATCGTTTAATACAATGACGCGGCAATTATTTGATGCCCGTTCCGCAGTAGAGAAAAATCGCAACGAATTGGAAAATGCAAAGGCCTATCTGGAGTCGGTGTTAGCGAGTATGTCGGCTGGGGTTATGGTGTTGGATCAATATGGTTGTTTGGTCACTTGTAACCATTCCGTAGAGCGGATCTTACGCCGTCAATTAGATAGCGAAACGGGAAAACCTTTGAGTGATATACCCGGTTTACAAGTATTTGCTGACGCCATCGATAAAGCTTTTTCTGAACAACATGCGCAGTCAGCTGGTGGTACTGAGCAGGAACATTGGCAACAGCAAATCGAATTACCAAGCTCTGCATTTAGTGAGGTAGAGAATGCTGTTTCGACCATGCAAGCGGGAGATGAAGACAAGGGGGTGACTTTGTTAGCGCGCGGTTCACATTTGCCTGTCGCTTCCGGCCTAGGCTATGTCATTGTGTTCGATGATATTACCAATATTATTTCTGCACAGCGCTCAATTGCTTGGGGTGAAGTTGCCCGTCGTCTGGCGCATGAAATTAAAAATCCGCTTACACCGATTCAATTGTCGGCCGAACGTTTGCAAATGAAGCTGGTGGATAAGTTGAACGAAACCGACGCTTTGTTTTTGAACAAAAGTACGACCACCATCGTAAATCAGGTCACTTCGATGAAACGCATGGTGGATGATTTCCGAGACTATGCCAAAATTCCGCAAGCGGTTTTGTCTAAGATCAATTTGTCGGCTCTGATTGATGATGTCCTGCATTTGTATTTGTCGGGTGATGGGCGCGACATTATTCATTTGCATATTGAGTCTGGTTTGCCTTTGATTATGGGCGATGCAACTCAGATACGTCAGGTGATTCACAATTTGCTGCAAAATGCGCAGGATGCCGTGAGTGAAAATGCGAAAACAGGACAAGTTCCAAGAATTGATGTCGCAGTAGAAATCGTGCATTACACCAGTGCAGATAAGACTGAAAGAGTGGCTGTCCGTTTGTCCGTAATTGATAACGGACCTGGTTTTTCAAATAAAATATTGGCTCGCGCTTTTGAGCCGTATGCGACATCAAAACCTAGAGGTACAGGTTTAGGTTTGGCGATGGTCAAAAAAATTGTAGATGAACATGGGGGCAAGGTCGATATTCAAAACCGTAGCGATGCAAACGGTGCCAAAGTTTCGATTTTGCTGTTAAAGTTAGCACCGGAGTCAAATACCTGAGTATCATTCGGGCTTTATCTCAAGTGCTGTGTATGCTGCAGGCTTCCACAGAGAAGCACAGTGTCGTGTAATTAGCGTAGTAGGTTTTAGGGTACATTTATGGCAAACATATTGGTCGTCGACGACGAAATGGGAATTCGAGAGTTACTCTCGGAAATTTTGGGCGATGAGGGACACGTCGTTCAATTAGCAGAAAATGCACAGCAAGCGCGGGAGGCGCGAGCACAATCAAGGCCAGATCTAGTTTTACTCGATATCTGGATGCCTGATACGGATGGGGTGACCTTATTGAAAGAATGGCAGCGCGATGGTTTATTGACGATGCCTGTCATCATGATGTCGGGTCATGCAACGATAGATACGGCAGTCGAGGCTACCCGTATCGGGGCTCTGAACTTCCTGGAAAAACCTATCGCTTTGCAAAAGCTTTTAAAAGCGGTACAGCAAGGTTTGACCCGCAATGTGGAAGCACCACGCCCAGTTGCACCTGTTACTCGTATGAGTAGCTTAGATACGAACGCTCAGGTAAGTAGTGCGGCATCGTTTTCAGCAGCGCCAGTGACTTATGAAACGCGTGATTTCGCGATGGGAAATCATCTGGTTCAAAACAATCAGCATTCATTCAATAATCTTTCTTTTGATTTGCCTTTACGTGAAGCGCGTGATGCTTTCGAGAGAATTTATTTTGAATATCATCTGCATCGCGAAGGTGGCAGCATGACGCGCGTTGCAGAAAAAACGGGCTTAGAACGTACTCATTTGTATCGCAAACTTAAGCAATTAGGTGTCGAATCAGTCAAGTATGGCAAACGCGGCGAATAAGCCGATAGCACCTATTGCGCTGGTTCTGGTGGCAGGTAGCAATTATCAGGCACGTGAAGCCTGGATTGCTGCCGCCACTGCCGCTCTCCCTTCAAGTGAGAAAACCGCAGCCTTATTAGAAGGCTTGCCGACTGGTTCACTTCTCCTCCAAAGTCATGTCCAGCTCATCATTGAGCGCATCGCTCCTGGTTGCTTATGCTGCATAGGCGAACTCGTCATGCGGGTTACCCTGAATCGCTTACTCAGGCAAAATTTAAAGAATTTGTATATTGCCATTAATGACGCGCAGCATTTAACTCAATTGCAGCACGCGTTATCACTGCCGCCGTATGATCAGATTCTTCAATGTGAAAAGGTGATAGTGCTCTAAAGCTTCTTAATTTTTGAGCCTTAATTTAAATGTTAACTGGCTCAGCCCTAAAGTTCATACCTTGCTCTGCCGTAACTCTTTACAAGAGAACGGTTTTTCTCTTTTCAAGCCAAGCACCCTGTTTGTTTTTGAATGAAGGTTTCTGATACGAGACTCCCCTGAGAAAGGAAGAGCAAATGAACATCATCTATAACAGCGACCAATATAGCGTGGTTGAATTCGGTGCCCAGACAGATCATGAAGCTTTGCGTTTTGGCGGCTATGAAATTACCGATAAGTCGGTGTGCCGTGAATGCTTCATCGGTGGGATACAGGCGGAGACTTTTCGGCAAGACGTGAAAGAATTAATTTCAAACGAACCCAGCATTGAAGAGATTGACGAATTTTTAGCAAAATTTGATTCTTTTATGGGACAGTCAGTATTGCTGCACTGAACATGCTTTAAGGCAAATTTAATTAACCGCTATTCCATAATTCGAAATGGGAGTGTCGATGTTTGATGCAATTATGCAAAAACATCACACTCCTTTCTTTTTGAGCTTCGTCGCTCTACATCAACTATCTTCTTCCTTCATCTGCTAAATATTACAAATATTTAGATAATTATTTTGGTCTTAAAAAAATGGACAAAAAAAACCCGCTAGCTATTCGCTGCGGGCTAAGTCCAAACCTATGAAGGTGTTGGAGGAGACAGGTGTTACTTTATCGCAGTGCAGCAAATAAGTCTTCTTGCTTTTTCGTATACCAGACATAAACAAAGAATATATCTAGGTCTGACTAGATAAAGGCGCAACTCCCTAAGCATGTGGCATTTATCCGATTAAATACAGCAACGACCGAGACAAATTATTATCTTCCGCAGCATGGGTAGAACCGAGACCAAAAAATGATTTACACTGCCAGACTGATAATTGCAGTCTGAGGACAGTATGAAACTGATTGATCCTATTCGCGAATTTCAACAAGAAATTCAAGCTATACGCCGAGATATCCATGCTCATCCAGAATTATGCTTTGAAGAGCATAGAACCGCTGCTGTCGTCGCAGCGAAGCTGGAGGAATGGGGCATTCCCATATTGCGTGGATTGGCCGATACGGGTGTAGTTGGCATTATTAAACGCGGGACTAGCTCTCGAGCGATAGGTCTGCGTGCCGACATGGATGCCCTGCCTATGCAAGAACTGAATCAATTTGCACATACCTCGCAGCACACGGGAAAAATGCATGCTTGTGGTCACGATGGGCATACCGCAATGTTATTAGGCGCAGCACGCTACCTCTCGCAACATCAGGATTTCGATGGTACGGTCTACCTTATTTTTCAGCCGGCGGAAGAAGGCGGCGGTGGCGCCCGACGGATGATAGAAGAAGGTCTATTTGAGCGTTGTCCTATGGATGCGGTGTTCGGTATGCACAATTGGCCCGGCATGGAGACCGGTACTTTTGGCGTGCGTTCCGGTGGCATGATGGCCTCATCGAATGAATTTCACGTCACGGTACGCGGCAAAGGTGCCCATGCGGCGCAGCCCCAAAAAGGCATAGATCCTGTGATGATTGCGGTGCAGATTGCACAAAGCTGGCAAACCATTGTCAGTCGTAATGTCAATCCGCTAGAGCCAGCAGTGCTGTCATTGACGCAAATTCATTCTGGGAGCGCGACTAATGTGATTCCCGATGATGCTAGTTTGATTGGTACAGTACGTACCTTTAGCACCGAGGTATTGGATTTAATCGAAAGTCGCATGGAGAAAATCGCACAATCGACTGCGGCTGCCTTTGATGCTGAAGTCGATTTTATTTTCAAACGCAATTATCCCCCTTTGATTAATCACGAAAAAGAAACCCAATTCGTGACCCAAGTGCTGCGCGATCTGGTTGGGTCGGCACGGATTGATGATCAAGTGGAACCGACCATGGGTGCCGAAGATTTTGCTTTTATGCTGCAGCACAAGCCCGGATGTTATGTCTTTATCGGTAACGGCGAAGGTGCACATCGCAACGCTGGTCACGGACTGGGACCCTGTAACCTACATAACCCCAGCTATGATTTTAATGACGATTTATTGCCAATCGGCGCTAGTTATTGGGTGCGATTGGTAGAGGCTTATTTACCAGCTTGAACTTTCGATCTGACATAAAAAATCCCACATGCTAATGTGGGATTTTTGCTTTGCGCTACAAAGAATGCTGGTTATTCAGAATTCATCCCAGTCACCATCGGCCGATTGTTTTTTTGAGTTAGCTGGACTGGCTGTAATTCTGGCTTGAACAGGGCGTCCACCGCTGGTTCTCGGACGCGTAACAGCACCAGCCCTGACAACGTTAGGTTTGCCGCTGACGGTGCTTAATTTGAATACATCTAATGCTTTGGTCAGCAAATCGGCCTGCTCTTCCAGAGACTCCGCGGCCGCCGCCGCTTCCTCTACTAATGCGGCATTTTGTTGGGTCATTTCATCCATTTGATTGATCGCCGAACCGATTTCTTGAATGCCGGTACTTTGTTCCTGGCTAGCCGCGGTGATTTCCGCCATGATGTCGCTGACTCTACGCACCGAAGCCACAATTTCACCCATAGTTTGTCCAGCCTGATCAACTAAGACAGAACCGGTACGAACCTTATCAACTGAATCACCTATCAAGGTTTTAATCTCTTTGGCCGCGGCCGCACTGCGTTGCGCCAGACTACGAACTTCCGAAGCAACTACCGCAAAACCGCGTCCTTGTTCACCAGCGCGCGCTGCTTCAACTGCAGCATTGAGCGCCAAAATATTGGTTTGAAATGCAATGCCATCAATCACACTGATAATGTCGACAATCTTTTTCGAAGATTGGTTGATGTCATCCATAGTAGTAACGACCTGACTGACAACTTCACCGCCTTTCACTGCGACTTCAGACGCGGTTTCGACCATCTTGTTGGCTTGACGGGCGTTGTCGGCATTTTGTTTGACTGTCTCCGTCATTGTTTCCATCGAGCTAGAGGTTTCTTCTAAGCTGCTCGCTTGTGACTCTGTACGTGAGGACAAATCAGAATTGCCACTGGCAATTTCGGCACTGGCGACTTTGATCGTTTCTGCTGAAGTTTTAATTTCCGAGACCATGTTTTGCAGCCGCGTTTGCATTTCACTTAGCGCTGCTAACAAGCTAGTTGTGTCGCCTTGTTCGACTTCAATTTGCATGGTTAAGTTGCCAGATGCGACAGCCGATGCAATTTCTTGTGCATATTCGGGTTCACCACCGAGTTGATGCCAGATTGTGCGAATAATAAAGTAGGACACCACAACCAGTACCAGCATCACGATTAAACCCGCGGCGATGACCGTCCATAATACATTGCGCACATTGGCACCGGAATGATCTACACCCATAGTAAATTGCTGCTGGGCAGACTCGACCGTCTTTTTTAGATCGTCTTCGAGTACTTTCAATGACGTTTGCATCTGTCCGATGGCAGCTTGTGGGTCGCCCTGTTCTACGCCCAGCATAATTTTTGCCACACTGGTGGCGGGACCAAAATAGGCATCAAATTCCTTCGCGAGGCGATCACCTAAAGCTTGTTGACCAGGCAGGCTGCTGAGGTTCTTGAATTTTTCGCGTACTTTTTTGGCACGCTCATTGACTGCCTCTATGCCTTTTTTATCGTCTTCGCCCACCGCTTGTTTCAAGGCGTCGACAATGCCCTGCACGTCTGCCTGAATATTTTTGGATCGATCGAGGACCGGATAATCAATGTTTTCTGTGGTCTTGATCGATTTCATCGCTGTAGTCGAAAAATAAACACTGGCGGCGATACCAACACCAAAAATGACAGTTGCGATGACGGGCAATGCCCAAATTCTGCGTTTGATGCTCATCAAAAAACCTCGACTTATGTTGTAAAAAAATTGCGGAAGACAAAGTTGACTTCCAGCCTTAGCACTACACGTGGTCACAATTACTTTGAAACATCACTTGAACTGCATTTCAATTACATTTCAAGCATCAATTACAGCACTTCGGTTAGATGGACGAACTTTACAAATCTGTTCTTTTGACTTTTTAGCTTGCTGCTAAAATTTGGCACTCAATCTGCCACTAAATCCGCTGCTAATCTGCTGCTTAAGCACCAGATTTCCAGCATCAGCGATGCCTCAGCTTATTCCTAAAATTAGATGAGTTTGGCGGAGGCAATAAATACAAAGCACTTACTGCTAAGTAACAGTGTAAGCCAAACTTTTGAAAATTGCGAAACTCTTGTTGCAGTAGATTAAGGTTCACGCAATGCACGGCGATACTGTATCGCTTCCGCCACATGGGCTTGTTGAATTTCGGTGGTGTTCGCCAAATCGGCAATAGTGCGCGCCACTTTCAGTACTCGATGGTAAGCACGTGCAGACCAGTTCAGTTTGAGCATGGCATTGCGCAATAATTGACCGGCTGCGTCATCGGTTTCGCACAGTTGATCGATTTCTTTGGTAGTGAGCAAATTATTCGTCTTACTTTGCCTCGCGATTTGTC
Organism: uncultured Undibacterium sp.; assembly: GCA_963512475.1. Lineage (GTDB taxonomy): Bacteria > Pseudomonadota > Gammaproteobacteria > Burkholderiales > Burkholderiaceae_D > Undibacterium. The sequence continues at coordinate 12,343 of CAUPNA010000082.1, read as the reverse complement.
GCTCAAAGGCGCGTTCTACTCGTTCTTGGATTGCTTGACTTGTCTCACCATCGCCCTGACGCAATAGATCCGCATGCGCCAAGGCCGGAACTTGAATTTGCATATCAATGCGATCGAGCAAAGGGCCGGAAATCTTGCCCTGATAGCGGCTCACCGCATCAGGCGTACAGCGGCACTTGTTATTAAAATGCCCCAGATAGCCACAAGGGCAGGGATTCATGGCCGCTATTAATTGAAAGCGAGCTGGAAAGTCAGCCTGTTTTGCTGCCCGTGAGATATGGATATGGCCGGATTCCAATGGTTCGCGCAATACCTCTAAGACTTTGCGGTCGAATTCCGGTAATTCATCGAGAAATAATACGCCATGATGCGCCAGTGAAATTTCACCTGGGCGCGGCGTACTACCCCCACCTACCATTGCGACCGCGGATGCAGTATGGTGCGGCGACCGGTACGGACGCTGCTTCCATTTGCTTAAAGAAAAGCCACTACTGAGTGATTGTACCGCGGCGGATTCTAGGGCTTGCTGCTCAGTCATGCCGGGCAAGATTCCAGGAAAACGACTTGCCAACATAGATTTTCCCGTACCCGGTGGCCCCATAAGCAAAACGCTGTGATTGCCGGCAGCCGCAACCTCCAAAGCACGTTTAACTTGCAGTTGTCCCTTTACATCGCTGAAGTCAGGATAGTGCGGCGCCTCGCTTTGAACTTGACTACGATGGGTGCTGATCTTTGATTCTGGATCAATACCAGCGAAGTGGGCGCACACCTGCAACAGTGACTCAGCCGGATAAATACGCGCATCGCTGACCAAGGCCGCCTCATTGGCATTGGCTTTAGGTAACATAAATGCCCGTGCACTGTTTGATGGATTGTTGGTGCTTCTGCAGATGGCGTAGGTCATTGCCAGCGCTCCACGTATCGGTCTTAATTCACCAGACAGTGATAATTCGCCAGCGAATTCGTATTGATCCAGCGTATCAGCAGGAATTTGTCCTGAGGCCGCAAGTATGCCTAGAGCGATAGGCAAATCGAAGCGGCCAGATTCTTTAGGCAAATCAGCTGGTGCCAGGTTCACGGTGATTTTTTGTGCTGGAAAATCAAACCTGGCATTTTGTAGTGCCGCACGAACCCGGTCTTTGGATTCCTTGACTTCGGTTTCGGGCAAACCAACGATGGCAAATGCAGGTAAGCCGTTAGCTAAGTGAACTTCCACTGTGACTTCGGGTGCGTCCATCCCATTTAAGGCGCGACTTTTTAAAACTGCCAATGCCATATCGTAGGCCCAGATTTAAATGATTACGGCTTACTCAATTGTGCTTCCAATTCAGTAATACGCGCTTCCAATGCTTCCAGTTTGGCGCGAGTTTTTGCCAATACCTGTGCCTGAATATCAAATTCCTCGCGGGTCACCAAATCGAGTTTTGCAAAGCCTTGACTCATCATTGCTTTAACATTTTTTTCGATATCTTTGGCGGGTGAACTCTCGAGCACTTGTTGTACTTTATTTTGCATATCGTTAAAGAATTGATTCGGTTCCATAGTTTTTCCTGATCTAAAAAATAATAATTGGTGCGCTTTGTAGCAAAAACGTGCAGATCAATACATCACATCTAGGTCAAAAGCGCTCTTGCGGTGCATTATAAAGTTCTCAAAAATAAAGAATGCGCCATTTCGGTGCAATCTTTACCGCGGTAAATGCAAAATTAACATAAATGAAAACAATATGTGTACTCTTTTGTGAAAATTTTTGTGATAAACCCCATGTGAGCAAACCAAAGTCGTTTTCGCTTTAATAGAGCGATCCTAGCCAGTTCACCATACCACTCTTCTAAATAGCCTGCTGATCTCCAAGCTTAATTCAAGCGCAATTCAAGTTCAATTGCGCGTTGCAACAAAGCTGGCACGAGTTCTGCTAGTACCTTTTATAAAAATGCTGATTTTAATTATGTGTAGCACAAGCATGCATTTATCCAGTTCAAGCAAAGCAGTCTAAATCAAACTTCTACCAATGGGGATACAACATGAAAACGATTTTAATGTGTGCCGTAGTAACTAGTGTAATTGCCAGCAGTTTCGTCAGTGAACGTGCTATGGCGCAAGACGTCAAGCCAGAACATGAAGTGAGTTTCAATCTGGGTGGTGTCAGTGATTATCGTTATCGTGGAATTTCCCAATCGCGTTTGAAACCAGCGCTGCAAGGTGGCGCAGATTATGTCAATAACACACACGGCTTTTACGCTGGGACTTGGTTATCAACGATTAAGTGGACCAAGGATGCAGGTGGTAGCGGCGAAGTCGAGATGGATCTGTATGCCGGTAAACGCGGACAAATTACGCCAGATGTTAGCTATGACGTCGGTGCCTTGACCTATGTTTATCCAAGTAATGGACTAAAAAATGTAGCCGGTTTTGCCGATGCAAACACGACAGAAATCTATGGTCAGATTGGTAGCGGTCCTTTTTATGCGAAGTACTCGCATTCGGTAACGAATTTATTCGGTTTTGTTAAAAGCAAAAACAGTGGCTATTTTGATTTGGGTGCCAATCTCGACATGGGTGAAGGCTACACTTTGAATCTGCATTATGGTCGTCAAACCGTTAAAAATAACACCGCTTACTCGTACAACGATTGGAAAGTGGGCGTCACCAAAGAATTGGTTGGCGTGAATTTCAGCTTAGCAGTCATCGGTACCAGCGCTGACGACAAGCTGTATTACACACCCGCAGGCAAATTCACCGGCAAAACCAGTTTGATATTGTCTGCTGTAAAAGCCTTTTAATTCTTTCGCTTTGAATTAATACCCAAATCAAACCAACAGATGTTTTGTTCAATACATCATTGAGACCATCATGAAACTGATTACTGCCATTATTAAACCCTTTAAGTTGGATGAAGTACGCGAGGCGCTTTCAGAAATCGGCGTGCAAGGAATTACTGTTACTGAAGTCAAAGGCTTTGGCCGTCAAAAAGGCCATACCGAGTTGTACCGTGGTGCCGAATATGTCGTCGATTTTTTGCCTAAGACCAAAATTGAAGCGGCGGTTGAAGACAATATCGTTGAGCGAGCGTTAGAAGCGATTGAAAACGCTGCCCGCACCGGAAAAATTGGCGACGGTAAGATTTTCGTCTATTCGCTGGAGCAAGTGGTACGGATTCGTACCGGTGAAACGGGCAACGAAGCGCTGTAATAGCGTGCATACGATGCCTCATATTTGACTAAATTCGACAACATCGAACCAACGAGACCTAACATGAATAAACTATTTAAAATACTCGCAGCGACCGCTTGTGCGCTGGCGATAGGGCAAAGCAGTTTAGCCTTTGCCGAAGAGCAAACCGCAGCGCCAGCTAGTGCAGTTACTGCCGTAAGTGCACCAGCTTCTGTAGCATCAGTTCCCGTCGCAGGTGAAGCAGCTAGTACACCAGCCGCCAGTGCCACAATGACCTCTGCTCCCGCAGCAGATGCTGCACCAGTAGTAGAGGCTGCAGCACCAACGCCAGCACCAACGGCCAATAAAGGCGATACAGCTTGGTTGCTCGTTGCAACTATTCTGGTCACGATGATGGCGATTCCCGGTCTGGCATTGTTTTATGGTGGACTGGTACGGGCAAAAAACATGCTCTCCGTCCTGCTGCAAGTGTTTATGATTTTTGCTGTCATCATCGTGCTGTGGTGCGTCTACGGCTACTCACTGGCTTTTACCGAAGGATCGAGTTTCATTGGTAAATTTGACCGCGTTCTTCTACAAGGTATTTGGGATCCGGTACAAGCTAAATTCACTACGGCGGCGACTTTTAGTAAAGGCGTTGTTATTCCAGAATTTGTATTTGTCGCCTTTCAGGCCACGTTCGCAGCAATTACTTGCGGTCTGATTATTGGTGCATTTGCAGAACGTGCCAAGTTCAAAGCGGTATTGGCCTTCATCGTCATCTGGTTCACATTTAGCTATTTGCCTATCGCTCACATGGTTTGGTTCTGGACCGGTCCAGATGCAATTAAAGACGCAGCAACTTTGGCGACTGAAACAGCAAAAGCGGGCTTCTTGTTCCAAATGGGCGCTCTCGATTTCGCTGGTGGTACTGTGGTTCATATCAACGCAGCGGTGGCCGGTTTGGTTGGTGCTTTTATGATCGGCAAGCGTGTTGGCTATGGTAAAGAAGCGATGGCACCTCATTCATTGACGATGACCATGATCGGTGCGTCTCTGTTGTGGGTAGGCTGGTTTGGTTTCAATGCTGGTTCCGCTTATGAAGCGAATGATATTGCTGCGTTGGCATTTATCAATACATTGTTAGCGACTGCGGCAGCGACAGTTTCATGGGTCTTTGGTGAATGGATGACTAAAGGTAAGCCTTCGATGTTGGGTGGCGCATCAGGTGCAGTTGCTGGTTTGGTTGCGATTACGCCAGCTTGCGGTTTTGTCGGTCCTATGGGCGCCTTAGTGATCGGTCTGGCCTCTGGTGTTGTTTGCTTGTGGGGTGTGAACGGATTGAAACGTATGTTGGGTGCAGATGATTCTCTCGACGTATTTGGTGTGCATGGCGTGGGCGGTATCTTGGGCGCTTTGTTGACGGGTGTTTTTGCTTCGCCAGCTTTAGGCGGTCAAGGGATATTTGATTATGTCACTAACAAAATGTCTGCGGACGCCTATAGCATCACAACTCAGGTAACGACACAAGCGACGGCTGTGGGTGTAACGATTTTGTGGTCAGCAGTCGTTTCTGTCATTGCTTACAAACTCGTTGACTTGGTCATAGGCTTGCGTGTTCCAGAGGATGAAGAGCGCGAGGGCTTGGATATCACTAGCCATGGTGAATCTGCTTATCATTCTTAATATAGTGAGTGCCAGACGACTTGGTCGACTGGCACAGATGTAAAAAACAATGTAAAGATTTCTTGGTGGGACTTTCACGCCTCTCAGTTACTTGAGAGGCGTTTTTTTTTGAAATCGACGATCTGGCTCAAAAATACATGTCCGAAAATGGCTAGAAGCCCAGTCTGCTTTCACGTATAACGTCATTTAACCCAGAATTTCCATTAGGATTTGAGATGATGGTGGATGCACTTTTCGAGGCAGTTTTTACGTGAATGAGGCGAAAATAGCTAGCTATTTGCAACGAAGAACGGAAAAAATGACCGAAAATGCGCCGCCAGCGCTCAAATAGCGTCGAAGACACGCCTAATGGAAAATCTGGGTTTAATGTCTTTTCACGACGATACATACAGACGCAGCATTATGACAAGCAAATCAATTGACCTACCTGTTTCTCCCTCACCCGACTACTATCGGGCACTTGCCGCCAAAGATGCGCGTTTTGATGGTGTTTTTTTTGCTGGCATTACCACCACGGGAATTTATTGTCGCCCTATATGCCGAGTTAAGACACCACGCGCTAGTTCTTGTGTTTTCTTTAGTTCACAAGCGGCGGCGGAGGCGGCGGGCTTTCGTCCTTGCCTGCGTTGTCGTCCCGAGTTAGCCCCCTACGACTTGCAACAAAACCTAGCGCATGCGATATGGCAAAAAATAGCTGCTGGCGAGATGAATGAGCATGGCGTCGAACAACTCGCTGTAACGGTAGGTTTATCCTCGCGTCAGTTGCGTAGGGTGATGTTGCAAGAGTTTGGTGTCAGTCCAATTGAGTTGGCACAAACCCAGCGCCTATTATTCGCCAAAAAATTATTGCAAGAAACAAATCTGAGTATGACCGAACTCGCTTTTGCAGCAGGATTTGGTAGTGTACGTCGGTTCAATGCTTTGTTTGAAACACGTTATAAAATGACACCGGCATCAATCCGCCGTTCGCATTTGCAAGCTGAATCAGGTATTTCTCTACGCTTGGCGTATCGGCCACCATATGCTTGGGATGCCTTGTTGAATTATTTGCGTGGGCGTGCCATGTCTGGACTTGAACATGTGGATCTCAATCTAGGCTGCTATCAGCGCAGCATACAACTGGAAGGAAAAAGTGGCTGGTTTCGTATTCAACATGCACCGGACAAGCATCAATTGGTGCTGCATATTGCGCCAACTTTAAGTACGGTGCTAATGCCTTTGTTGGCAAGAATACGCCAGCAATTCGATGTAGAAGCAAATCCTGTTTTGATCGCCAATCATCTGCAAGCCGATCCTTTACTGGCAGCCCAATTACAACGCACGCCGGGTTTGCGTGTCCCAGGAAGTTTTGCGCCTTTTGAATTAGCGATACGAGCAATTCTTGGTCAGCAAGTCAGTGTGGCTGGTGCAACGACGGTAGCTGGACGACTAGTTCAAAGATTTGGAGAGCCAGTACAGACACCTTGGCCAGAAGTTAGTCATCACTTTCCTTCACCGGATCGGCTGGCCGCGCTAGATATAGACACCATCGCTAGTATAGGTATACCGAAGACACGCGCTGCAACCATACAGTCCTTTGCTGCTTTCAGTGCGGCCGGTGGACTGGAACAAATACCCGGAGCTAGTCTAGAGCAAGCGATAAAGCGTTTGGTAGCGCTACCCGGTATCGGCGATTGGACTGCGCAATATATAGCAATGCGAGCATTGCGCTTCCCAAATGCTTTTCCTTCCGGTGATTTGGGTTTGCAAAAAGCCGCGACCGACTTACATCAAGCACGTTGCACTGCTCGTGCCCTAGAACAGCGCTCGCTAGCTTGGTCTCCTTGGCGCAGCTATGCAGCTTTGCTGTTGTGGGAATCGCTGGCTGCGAAAGAGTAATTCCTTGCTCAGTATTATTGACAGTTCTTAATGTAGTCCTAAAACACGATGAAAAAATATTTGATTCTCTCCTCGCCTCTGGGTGATTTGCGTCTGCTAGCTAGCCCTTTAGGTTTAGCGGGTATCTATTTTCCCGAACACAAACATTTGGAATGGGATCCTGCTTGGCAGCATGCACCGCAAGAAGCGGTGTTGCTTAGGGCCGCAGAGCAATTACAGGAATATTTTGCTGGCAAGCGCAGTGATTTTGATGTGCCACTCGACTGCGCCCACGGGACGGTTTTTCAACAAGAAGTCTGGGGTGCGTTACAAACCATTCCTTATGGTGAGACCTGCAGTTATTCCGCCCTCGCACAAAAGATCGCACGTCCCAAAGCCATTCGTGCACTGGGCGCTGCAAATGGACGTAATCCCCTGTCGATTATCGTACCTTGCCACCGGGTAATCGCAGCAAATGGTGACTTGCAAGGCTATGCCGGAGGTTTGGAAAGTAAACGCTACTTACTTGACTTTGAAAGATTGCAGCAAGCTAAGTTAACTACTTGAAATACAAGGAAAAATTGACGTAAAATAAACAAAAAAGCAAGCTTTAAAGTTTTTTTGATGCGATGCACAAAAAAAGCTTGACGCTTAAAAAATAGTCAGTAGAATGCGAATTGTTGCGGTGCACCATGTTTAAGGTTTTTTGGGACTCACTGCCATTTTGGTTCAAACTGAATCGTCAACTTAACGGAGAATTCCATGTACACATCACCAGAACAATTTATCGCTGCTACTAAGACTAGCTTGGAAGCACAATTTGCTGCAATCACAGCATTGAACCAAAAAGCCTTCGAAGGCTTGGAACAGTTCGTATCTTTGAACGTGAATGCTGCTAAAGCCACTTTCGAAGAAGGTACTGCAGCAACTCAACAATTGTTGAATGCAAAAGACGCGCAAGAATTGATCGCTTTGGCATCTGCTCAAGCTAAACCAAATGCAGAAAAAGCATTGGCATACGGCCGTCATTTGGCAACTATCACTACAGCAACTCAACAAGAATTCACAAAAGCAGTGGAATCTCATATTGCTGAAACAAATGCAAAAGTCGTTTCTTTGATCGACGAAGTCACAAAAAATGCACCAGCTGGTTCCGAGCAAGCTGTGACAGCATTGAAATCTGTTGTTGGTAATATCAACGCAGGTTACGAGCAAATGTCTAAAACAACCAAACAAGCTGTCGCAACTTTGGAAGACAACTTGGCGAATGCCACTAAGCAATTCACACAAGCTGCAGAAAAAGCAACGACAACAGCAAAAAAGAAGTAATTTAGCCGATCAGCCTTTGGTCAAGCCAAGCGCTAAACGACTACGGAGCCGCAAGTTTCGTGTGCTAAAACAATTAGATTTGTTTTGAACGAAACTGGTTTCAGAAAAAAGAGCTTCCCGTAAGGGAGGCTTTTTTTTCGATTAACATTTATGCTAGCTCGGGTGAACCTGACGCAGCGCAATAAATTTTCAGAGACGATTCCACGCCAATCAGCATAGTCTGGTGTAATCTAACGAATTAACCGTAAGCTTGACACAAACCTTGAGGGAGTTTTACATGCAAGAAGTCGTAATCGTCGCCGCTGGACGTACCGCGGTTGGTAAATTTGGTGGTTCTTTGGCAAAAGTAGCGGCATCTGATTTAGGCGCACATGTGATTAAAGCCTTGATTGCAAAAACCGGTTTGAGTGGTGCGGCAGTCAGTGAAGTCATTTTGGGACAAGTTTTAACTGCAGGCGTTGGACAGAATGCAGCGCGACAAGCGGTCATCCGTTCAGGTTTGCCAAACACAGTACCGGCAATGACCATTAATAAAGTATGTGGCAGCGGTCTGAAAGCCACGCATTTGGCGGCGCAAGCGATTATGGCTGGTGACGCAGAAATTATGATCGCTGGTGGCCAGGAAAATATGAGCGCATCGCCGCATGTATTGAATGGTTCACGTGATGGTTTCCGTATGGGCGATGCAAAATTAGTCGACACCATGATCGTCGATGGTTTGTGGGATGTGTATAACCAATATCACATGGGTATCACGGCAGAGAACGTCGCTAAGAAACATGGTATTACACGCGAAGAGCAAGATGAGTTCGCGTTGGCTTCGCAAAACAAGGCAGAAGCTGCGCAAAAAGCGGGCAAATTTGTCGATGAAATTATTCCCTACGAAATCGTCAGCAAAAAAGGTACAACCGTGTTTGATACTGACGAATTCATCAAGCATGGCTGCACTTTAGATTCACTCTCCGCTTTACGTCCCGCTTTCGATAAAGCAGGTACGGTGACCGCAGGCAATGCTTCCGGTTTAAATGACGGTGCTGCCGCCGTGATTATGATGTCTGCAAAAAAAGCTGCCGAATTGGGTCTGCCAGTATTAGCAAAGATCAAGGCCTACTCATCTGCAGGTATCGATCCAACCCTCATGGGTTTAGGTCCTGTACCTGCCGCTCAATTGTGTTTGAAAAAAGCGGGCTGGACACATGAAGAAGTTGATCTGATGGAAATTAACGAAGCTTTTGCCGCGCAAGCCATCGGTGTGAATCGTGAAATGGGTTGGGATACCAGCAAAATTAACGTCAACGGTGGCGCGATTGCCATCGGTCACCCTATCGGTGCTTCTGGCTGCCGTATTTTGGTGAGCTTGATTCATGAAATGATACGCCGCGATGCTAAGAAAGGTTTAGCAAGTTTGTGTATTGGTGGCGGTATGGGTGTGGCGTTGGCGATAGAACGCGAGTAAGTTGTAATGAGTAAGAAAAGCCCGTGGATCAGAGATGATGCACGGGCTTTTGTTTTTTTTACTTCTTCTTTGCAGTGATCAGTTCTTTGATTTTTAGAAATCGATCTTCGACTGTAGGTAAGGCATCAAAACGGTCAAAATTCGAGCCCATGACGCGGTCCAATTGATTGAGACGATCATTGGTTGGCGGGTGAGTGGAAACGAGGGAATTGACTTCACTACCTTTACTTCCCTGCAATGTTTGCAAGACCGCCGGTAATCCGAAGGAATCATAACCCGCCCTCGTCGCTAAAACGACACCCATGCGATCTGCCTCAAATTCGGAATCTTTATCTAATCCAACGCCATAGAGCGCTGCTCCGAGAGACGCGATCTCTAAAAAAGCTCGGTTGCGACGGTTATCTTTGCCACTGGCATCGAGTGCAGTATCCCCAAGAGTTTTCAGAAAGGCGGTGGTATTGGCTTTCTTGATCGCGCTTAGATGATGTTTACGAACGACGTGAGACGCCTCATGACCGAGAACGCCAGCGAGTTCTGCTTCGCTGTTCATCTTTAGAAGTAAACCTTTTGTAATGACAATGTAACCCCCGGGGGCCGCAAACGCAGTAGCATCGTTCAAGTCTAATACCACAAAGGTCCACGGTAGGTCTGGGCGTTCACTATGCAAGCTGACCCAGCGACCCACCTTGTTCACATAGGCTTGGACTTCTTGATTATCAAGTAAGGGGCCGAGGCTAAGCAAATTGGCGGCAACCTCCTGACCGAGCACAATTTCATCCGATTCCGAAATATCTTTTGCCGCTTTAGCGCCGTCCGTTACTGTCTTAAATATTTTAGTCAGATTGAATTGCGGGGACGGTGCTGCCGTTGCAGAGTTGAGGGCTAAGCAGAGCCCAAATGCACCTGCAGTAAGAAAATGTTTAGGCATCATCTTTCTCCTTCTGCTTTAACGTAGGCAAGGTCTTGATCACTCAAATTTTGCTGCGCCGCAAAGTTCTTTGCGACCGGCTTTTCGACGCTAAAGCTTTGCATTTTCTGGAAGCTATCTACATTCGGTGACAGGTTTTTGAAGCTTTCTGGCGTCAAACCTTTTACTGCTGTGGTGGTTGTGCTGCCAGTATTCGTTCCTTTTTGTAGATTAGCTCCCGAAACAAACGTCTCTTTTAGGCTGAACGACGTTGTCCCTTGGTCCTCAAAACGTAGGCTTAGCATTTTGACCCATCCCAAGGCATCTTGTGCTTTGACTTGGGTCCAACTGGCTTTGCGTGAGACGACATCAAGCTTCTGATTTTCTTTTAGCGACTTCAGAGTTTCCGCATCGCTAAAAGGTTTGGCCTTGAGTTCTGTGCTGCGCACAACGATAGCTTGCCCTTGCGCAAGGCTAATCAACGGTACGGACATTAACGCTCCCGCAATAAGAATCGGCGTTGCAAACTGTTTCATTTTGGCTTCCTTGGACTAGGGGCAAATAATTCTACTTCTTGTTCACGACCTTTTACCTTATATGAGCCAAAGGCTTCAAAGTCAAGCGCATCGTCGCATAACAGCATGGTTTCCTTCGAGACTAAGATGCGCGACACGCCTTTAGTCAAGCCTTCGATACGGCTGGCGAGGTTAACGGTATCGCCTATCGCAGTAAACTCTTTTCGTTCTGATGATCCGATGGAGCCAACCACTGCAGGTCCAGAATGCAAGCCTATTCCCACGTCAAAATCAGCCGACAAGTCGCCTAACTCCAACTTGAATTTCTCCAGCACATCAGACATCTCGACAGCAGCTCTTACGGCATCTAAGGCATGTTGTTCATTATCAAGCGGCGCACCCCAAAACGCCATAATGCAGTCGCCAATGAATTTGTCGATGGTACCGTTATAGCGGAAAATCACTTCAACTTGCAGAGTGAAATAGCGATTAAGTAGATCGACGATTTGTTCAGGTGTGCGACTTTCTGATAATGAAGTGAAGCCACGAATATCGGAAAATAAAACCGTAATCTCACGGCTTTCGGCTTTTTCACCAACATGCTCAGAGCCCTCGCGAGCGACCCATTCCTTGACCACATGCGGATTGACGTAACGCCCAAACTCTTTAATCGTCGCTTGATAGGAGCGATGCACAATCCAATATTCACGCAATGCTAAGGAGAAGTAATAGAACCAGGCAAAAACCAGGGGAGCAAGAACATGCAGCAAGATGCCTTGTGATAATGCCCAGTAGGCTCCACCAATGGCAATTGGGGTAGTCAAAGCTAGGCCGAGTGCAGGAAAAAGGGCATTTACTCTTCTTATGAAACAAGCGTAAATCAAAGCGATTGCCATCAATGTGGCCAATAGCATGGACCACTGCGGCGGTGTTGAGATGAACTGTTGATTCTTCAGGTTGTCGATAGCGGTGGCCAGAATATTTGAGCCCCAATATTGACTATCAATTGGGGTCACCCGCAGATCGTGCAAAGATGAAGCGTTGGCACCGATGATGACTATTTTGTCTTCAAATTCCTGAGATGAGCGCTCAGGTTTTTCTCGATCTATGTCGGCATAAAGGTCGGCAAACGAAATACGTTGATAGGGGTTGCTATCACCATGCCAGGTCAGTACTAAATCGGCTCTTTGCGGCACTGCGTAAGCTAAGTCTCGGGCGACACGAGCAGGTAACGAGGGAACTAACCAACCAGACATATCGGTGTAAAGCTCATAGCGTCGTCCAACGCCATCGGCATCCCCGGAGAAATTCACGGTACCGATGCGCCATTGGCTGGCGTCTATCATCATGGGTAATAAGAAGGCGCCCTTCGCCAATTCATCCGCTTGTGATGTCCTGATCAATCCCAGTTGGGTTTGTAGATCGCTGAGTTTTCCTACG
>CAUPNA010000081.1:0-19670 GCA_963512475.1 uncultured Undibacterium sp. | reverse complement strand
TGTCGTCATAGATGAATTGGCTGAATGTACAGTAATGACCGACGCAATGCGGCTACAACAAATACTATCGAATTTACTGTCCAATGCGGCCAAATATTCTCGCGCACAAAGTAAAATAGAAATTCATTTACATCAATCCATGAGCCACGTAAAAATCTCTGTGCAGGACTTTGGAGAAGGCATTCCTGAGGAGTCTCAAGCTCGTTTATTCAAGAAATTTTCACAAGTCGATAGCAGCAGCACGCGCCGTAAGGGCGGCACTGGATTAGGGCTATTCATTTGCAAAGAAATGGTAGAGCATATGAATGGAGAAATAGGGTTCGAATCAACCGAAGGGATAGGTTCACTGTTCTATTTCACGATGCCTTTGTCATCTGGAGCGGGTAGTACAGAAACTGATATAGCCAGAAACTCCCAATAGCAAGGTCTATAAAAACCAAAAGGCACTTCAAGAAATATCCGGAAATGCCTTTTCTGAGTAGGTTCGATCTTATCGATGTTACGTGAGCTTTTACAAGCCCGTGTGTTTCACAATATAGGCTTTCATTGTCTCTACATCGGCGCTCATGACTTCAAATCGTTGCGGCAAGGCCTCAATATTTTCAAAACCCGCTGGACGCTCAGCATCTCGTCCTAGCGCCTCTTGAATAGTTTCATTAAATTTTGCTGGCAGCGCGGTTTCCAATACAATCATCGTGACATTTTCTTGCCAATGTTCGAGCGCTACTTTGATACCGTCGGCGGTGTGTGTATCGACCGTAATACCGTATTCTTTCTCGACTCGTCCTATCGTTTGCAAACGATCTGCATGAACTGATTTACCTGAAGCGAAACCGAATTGTGCGATCCTTTTGAACTCGTCGCCGTCACTACCAGGCGCACCGGACAAATCAAAACCACCCTCAGTCTCCACCTTTTTAAACAACAATTTGACGCGCGCTGTATCGCCATCTAACAGATCACAGATGAAACGTTCAAAATTTGACGCTTTAGAAATATCCATGGATGGACTGGTGGTATGGTAGGTCTCGGCTGATTTACGGACACGATAAATACCTGTTCGGAAAAATTCATCAAGTACATCATTTTCATTCGTCGCCACCACCAACTGTGCGATCGGCAAACCCATCATGCGCGCGATGTGACCGGCGCAGATATTGCCAAAATTACCGGATGGCACAGTGAAAGAGACTTTTTGATCATTGCTGCTAGTTGCAGTCAAATAGCCACGGAAATAGTAAACCACCTGCGCTACCACGCGTGCCCAATTGATCGAATTAACAGTACCAATCTTTTGACGTGTTTTAAATTCCAGATCATTCGACACGGCTTTCACCATGTCCTGACAATCATCAAATACGCCTTCTACCGCAATATTGAAAATATTCGGGTCTTGCAGGCTAAACATTTGCGCCGTTTGAAATGCGCTCATTTTTTTATGCGGCGACAACATAAAAACGCGAATACCTTTTTTGCCACGCATCGCATATTCAGCAGCACTACCAGTGTCACCCGAGGTTGCACCAAAAATATTTAATTCCGCATTGTTTTTCGCCAATGCATACTCAAATAAATTACCCAGCAATTGCATCGCCATGTCTTTAAATGCCAGCGTTGGGCCATTCGACAAGGCCTGCAAAACTAACTTCTTGCCATGTGTCTCTTCTAAAGTACGCAAAGGCGTAATGGCCTGAGGCGACTCATCGCTACGCGCATTTTTATAAACGTCCGCCGTGTAAGTTTTAGTGGTAATCGCTTTTAGATCCGCTTCCGGAATATCAGTCGCAAATTTGCGTAAAACCTCGAACGCCAAATCGGCATAGCTTAAAGAACGCCATGCATTCAATTCCGCTGGCGTCACTTGCGGATAGGCTTTAGGCAAATACAAACCTCCATCAGGCGCTAAACCACCTAATAAGATTTCAGAAAATTGAACGGAAGAATCAGAGGATGCTGCGTAACCACGGGTAGACAGGTATTGCATGATTGAAAATGAAAGATAAAGTGAAGATAAATAAGGGAAGTCGGAATTTTCCTTAATTATATCTTGCAATGCAGCAGAAATTTCAGCGAGAACCGAATTATTACGAAACCTAGGGCGAATTTTCGATGGGAGATTAGTCTTCCAACAATTTCTTGCTTTGCACAAATCTGAATGTTTTTTACAATTACACTACTAAAACCCTCTCTATAAACTTAATTTAGCTTACTGAGCGCACCATTTGTTGCCTATCAACTCACAAAAACCTAAGCCAACATACTGAGAATTTCCGGATCAAAAGGCAGTCCCTCGGCTTTGAATTGACCAAAATAACGCCTGGCATCAGCTTTACCCATATCGATTAACTCTGCATGCGTGGTGCTGCCCGTATATAAGGCGGTATCGAGTGGCAATGGGCGTTCGGGTTTAATCAGATGCAAAATGATGGGCTTGCTGTGTCCATACACTGTTTCACCCTTGGCAATTCGGGCATTGATTTCTTTTATTTGCAGCAGCTCTTTTATCAAAGCACCATTGGCACTCATTTCAAGCATTTGTACGTATAAATTGATCGGATTTTTTCGATATTGTTTGATATTGCCCATAATCCAAATCAACCATAATTCATTCGCTCCGCGCTTCACAGCATCCAGCATATTCACATCCTGAATAAATCCGGAATCGAGAAAAACTTCATCATTAATCGTGACGGGTGGCAAAGTGCCTGGCAAGGACATACCTGCCAACAAAAAATCCTCGGTGATATCTTGATGCAAAATCAGTTGATTCATTTTTTTGCCAAAATTACAGACATTAAAACTACCCTGCACACCGGTCGCAGCGCGAATTTTGTCAAAATTAATTCCCAAATGCGGGTAGACTTTTTGCCTGAAGCCTTTAGCGGAACTGGCTGCCACGAATTGAGGCGGCCATAGATAATTTAAGATAGGCATGAGCGAAATCGTATTGCGCATCTTCAAGCTACGCCAACGCTCACACATTTCGTCGACGTTCAAGCCGGACAGCAGCATGGCTAAATTTAGAGAGCCGCCAGACGTTCCGTCCATCAATTGAAACTTTAGGTCGTGGGCAAAAATTTCTGTCAATACGCCTGCCGCATATGACAAACGTAAACCACCGCCAGGCAACAATAAAGCTCGAGTTAAAGTTCGAGTATCGGTTAAAGATTGATCATCTGCGGCGCCCTGCGGAATATGCGCTAATGCCATAATTTCTCTCGTTTGCTCTACGTTTATTGTGGTGGAATTGGGGCGTCTGGCGGCGATAACCACGCTTCACTCTGCGTCAGATTGATGACCGATTCAAAGCCTTCGGGCACTTTCTTAGGCAACTGATCAAAAGTCAAAAACCAGCTTTCGATGCGATCATCCAATATCGCCGTGATCGACGGCAAGTAGACTGTCGCCATCGCAGCGCCGATATTCAACTCCTTCATTGCTTGCAATCGTGGATGGTCGCCAATTACAAAGCGCGCTTTGGCTTTACTAAATAAGTTGAAGCCAAAATTCGTATTTAAAAAAATGTCCGACTTCATCAACATGCCGCGAAACGAACAGTAATTCGATGCCTGCATTTTGATCGGCCACGAAGTGTTGGTAGGCTTATCGATCTCTACATAGGTCACTAATTTTCCATCCAAGTCATACTGGCTACTCACATTAAGTTCGTCGATTTTAAAGTTTAAATGGCCTTGGTGTTTAGGCATCCCCCAAATACCCTTCCCCCCTTTCACGGAGACCTCAGAAGACACTGGCAGATCGACGACGTACTGTCCGGTGTTAAACCATTTCATAAATATCGCAGGCAACAATCTTGGTGCTGGCCTAGCGCCATGAGTACACGCGATTGCGATACTGTATTCGATGTATTTACCAATCGGCGTTTCGCGATAGTCAATTACCGTGACCACTAATAATCCCTTGCTCCACAAACGCATGGGGTGGATGCCAGATGGTAAAAAATCTTTGGCTTTTTCTGCATCAATAGGAAACACGGCCATCAAGGCAGGAGAATTGACCGCGCCCACTGGCAACTTGAACGGAATGCCATCCACTAAAGCAAAACGTCCGATATAGTCTTTGATGCGTTTTGGAATACCAAACATAAATAACTCCTATTTTTTTTCTAACTCAGCAAGAATTAAGGGAAAGGTGTCAGTGGCCGCACGCTTGCCAATAAACACATCCAGATGACCGTAGTTAGGTAAGACATGTAGGCTGTGATAGTTGCTTTGTAGCGCATCAAAGTAAGCATGCGTTTTGATTTGACTATCTGGTAAGAAACACAAATTATCCGCACCAGCAAAAAACGCAAATCGTGCTTTTGTCTTGGGTGCTTGCGCGACGAAGCTAGCTGGCAAATCAGGCAAATTTTGTGCCGACAAAAGATGTCCTACGCGCACGCAGCGTGTGATCTGTTTAAAGAAAGTCATTGGTACGGCGGCAAACTCATGCACCAACCAATCGCCGTGGGTTGCCTCGTTTAAGTTTTCATGACTCCATAAGGCTGGGAAACCGCTACCATAAGTAAAACTGACTTGCTTACAAACGGGACGATCGCATTCATGATGCGTGAGACTAATCAAAGCAGAAATGAGTTTCGCGGGAACAGTAGGAGCATCAATACCCCAGTGTGGATTGAGATATTTGGTCATCGCCGCCACCATGGGCAGCATCCAATTAAGCTTGAATGCTGACCATGCAGGAACCACTGGATGTAAGGACACCGCGTTGCTCACAATCACATTTACTTCGGGCACCAGGCCAGCGACTGCCGACATCATAAAACTGGTCGATCCCTGGCAATGGATAATCGCTTTAATGCTACTAGCACCAGTTTCTGCAATGACCTTTTTCACGGCCCACGGATGGTCATATAACGCTGCCTGATCAAGTGTCCATTCGTTCTCAGGAAAATCAATGCTGGCGCGCCAATTTTCCAACCAGACGTCATAGCCATCAGCGACTAAAGCGTCAACAATATTAGTCTCAACGGGCGCACGAAAAATATTGGCTCTCACACCAGCACCATGCACCAGCAGAACTGGTCCTTTGATGGGAGCCTGACTAGCATGTCGGACATTGATTAAATTAAGTGGAAATCCGTCGCCCGCATTAAACGGTATTACTCTCTCTTGGAAGTCTCTTGCCTCGTTCTTCACTTGCGTCGTCATAAAGCATCCTTGATTCAAATATCCACTGAAATTTCTTAGGGTTTAAGCCTGCCAACGCACGCTGCCATCTTCACCTAATAGCGTCTCGCTTAAACCAGCGCCATCTAGAGTTATGACCGCATAGCCATTCAAAACGCGTTCAGGATAATTGGGATCGCCTGCGAGTTCAGTTTCATACCAAACCACCCGATCATCCCCCTCAAGTTCACTTGCTACACCATAGGGAATCGCCCCATGACCAACGCAACGACCTTTGAAATTGCCTATCGTTTGATAGCAGATACCATTATGCAAATGCCCCCAATACCAATAGTCAGGTTCGCGCCCTAATGCTTGTTCGACTTGTTGATACAAGGCTGTCTTGCCGTCACCAAGTGCTGAATAAGCTTCGTGATGACTCAACATCAGTACCCGCTTATCCTTAGACAACTGTGCCAACCAGCTCAGTTGCCCGGCATCTAAAACGCCCTCCATATACATGTCTGCGCATTTTGAAAAATAGGCGCTGTCTATTGCTATAACCACCCAATAGTCATTTTCCAAAGCAAAATAACTACAGCCATTTTGCAAAGGAAAGCTACGCGCTAGTTCCGCAAAATAACCAAACGCGCCGTTGTACATTTCGTGATTTGAATTCAACGTGAAGCTACCGTGTGTTCCTTGCGGCCAATCGCGCATATTGTTCTGCTCTTGCTCCCCCGTTCCTGCATAGTAGACATCGCCCAAATGAATACTAAAATCTGGCTTAAGTTTCGCCACTAGATCTGCAATTTTGCTGGAGGGTGCATTCGCTTCAAACGGACCAGTACCCCAGTCGCCGACGATCGCTAACTGCAATTGATTTGGAACTTTGAGCACTGTTGGCGTGTGCGAAAATGGCGCGCGATACAACCAATGTTCTAACCATTCGACCAAGGCTTCAGCCCAACGCGGATCAAGCAACTCCCACTGTCTGCAACCTAGTAGAGTGCCGTCAGAACGAACGATGGTGGCGAATTCTTCAGGTGTTTTAGGTAGTGCCTTCGCGCCATTTAACAGACCTAAGGCATCTAAACCATGCACCATTTCCCAAGGTAATTCATCTTTCTCGCGTACCGCATTGGGTAACATTGCCCGTTGCGCTTGCTGGTGCGCCCTCTGCAATAAATCTAATACTGCCGCCTGCTGAGAGAAATCTTTAGTAAGATCGCTCTCTAGGTTTGTTTTGAGGTTATCCAGCGCGGAACGCGCTCTTTGCTGCAGTCCAAATAAATGCGTCTCCAATCCGGAAACAACGCTTTTCAATTCTGAGAATGACATGATTACCCCGAAAAAATTAAGTTATTGGATAAAGAACGCTTCATCCAAACTCAGGGAGTTTCATCGTGCTTGCCCGCCAAAATGCAGCCATAGTTTTCCCACAAGACACCGGCAAAATATTTGCCAAAGCGCGCAACTCCAGCGAGTCGTTCTTGTTCGTTCTTTGCATTCGATACTTTCATGGTCGTCATTTGCTTCACGAAGTCGCTAGGCTGTATGTGTAGTACGCCGGAGCCCAGCACTTCACCACTAGTGTCGCTACCACGATAAACTGTGACGTATAAAGTGCTCGTGTCATGCCAAATTTTGAAAGGGCTATGATCACTAGGAACCGATTTGAAGGCACTGAAATAATAGTTGCTACCATCTTCGGCAATCGCACGCATGTTGTAATTCATGTGTCGCACGCCGACTTGTTCTGGATAAACCTCAAATAGATTAAACACGCCATGCGTCACGGTCATAGGCTTTGCGGATAAAGCGGGCGCGGTTAAAGTACCTGCCATCGTGGCAGGATGCTTAGGATCGCTTATCAACTTTTCCAAGTCATCCGAATCAACGGTAATCGTAAAACTCATTGTGGAGTCATCCGATTTGCCCCGTTGATAAGCTTGCTCATACACAGGCAAATTCGTGCTCGCTGCTTGTGTGAAGGCTGTTGAAAAATACCCGGTCATGGTTTCGGTAAACTGTATGCCCAACTTATCTTCTACAACCGGGCGTTTTGGTGCGGATGGCAATGTGTAGTCAATCGTCCATCCTCGATCTTGTGCCAGCAACTGCATCGCGCGTTCGGAAATGGCGGAGATGGTGAGTAAAGGATTGACCGTCAAAGAAGTCGGAATCACGGAACCATCGGTAACATACAAATTATCGTACACCGCTGTACCACTCTTTCCAGAAAACGCTTGGCCCTTATGATTGACGACCGCTTGTGCTGCATCCTCACCCATGACGCAACCGCCCAGAGGATGAACTGAGACGATGGCGTGTTTAAATAAATCGCTCCAAATAGGATTCGGCACATAGATGCCGTCCAGTGCTTTCGTCGCCGCATTCAGACGCGCATTGCCAACCTCAACATTTTCCGCTGTGCCAACACCAGGCCAGTCTATTCGTAGTTGATTCTTCTCATCCAACATCATGCGACCTTTAGAGTCATCATGACTCATGATCAGGTAAGTTTGTGTGTTTTGAATTGCACCATAATAAGGACCACGCCACAAACTAGCCCAAGAACGAACCTTTTGTTTAATCCTATCCGTAAAACTAGGTGCGTCATTTTTTCCTATCAAGTCGCCCGTGGCAGACAGCATCGGCAGCATGATTTTACCAATCGCCCCCGGAATAGAACCTTCTTCGATCACCATGCGATGTTCATATTTGGCCTGGTCACGCATATCTATCACTGAAGTAATACAGGGACCTACAGGCAAGCGATCCACTGGTTTGCTGTCGCCAAAACCTATGCCATTAATTTTTTGCGTCGTATTAAAACCAAACCCCAAAATATCGCCATTGCCGCTAAAGTGATGTCCGAGCTGATCGGATAAAGGCAAACCCTTCTGTTGAGAGCGCAGCATAATTTCGGTTGATCCCAAAGTACCCGCGGAAAGGATGACGATATCCGCCTTAACAAACTGCGTCGGTGCATCAAACTTTTCACGTCCTGTGCCCACATACTGATAATGCACAAGCCATCCATCTGCCGCTTTTTCTATATGACTAACCGCAGCCTGGCAAAAAATCTCCGCACCGTGGTTCCAAGCATCGGGTAAATAATTCATTAGAGTTGTATTTTTAGCTTTGTTATTACAACCGGAAACGCAATCACCACAATTATTACAAGGGAGTTGTTCAACACCGACATGATTTTTATTATTGGGGAAAGTCTCAAAATTGACGTTGATTGGTGTGCGATAGAACTCTTTCGCTTGTCCCATGTTGTTAGCGGATTGCTGATGTGCCGCCATTTTCGCTAATGGAACATTCGCTTCCGGATAGGGGGTAGGTTTAAGCATTTCACGCGCACGGGCGTAACCGTCTTTCAGCAAAGTATCGCGATGTTCACGAATAGAAAGTGGCCAACGCATATCGTCAAACACATAAGGCTTGGCTTCTAATGAGACGTTGGCGTTGATTAAGGAAGTGCCGCCCAAGCCACAACCTACCAACACGTTTTGCTGAGCATTCACGTGAAAATCAAACAGACCAGTACGTGAACCAATATGCCCATTCGGCTCGTGAAGCTGAAATTGTTCGGCTGCTTTGACCAACGTATTAGGATAATCACCAGGCAGAATTTCTTTGCCACGCTCTAACAAACCAACGCGACGACCCGCGCGTGCCATACGTGAAGCAGCAATGCCCCCACCATAACCGGAGCCAATTACAAGCACCTCGTAATGTTGGGCAATTTGGTCTATAGGTGAGGCAATTCTACTCATATCGATCTCCATTCATTAGGGCAATTGGCGTCAAGAAAACCATTAACATTTTCAAGTTACAAAAAAGGAATAACTTTGAAAGAATACTACTTTAGTATTACAAATACCTAATTGTTAATATTTTTACGATTAAAAGACAACACTCTATTCAAAAATAAAAATTAGCACTAGCAAATAAGTAAGATATTTACAATACTTCAAACTCAAACAAATCTGCAAAGGAAAGCTAAGGATGAAACCGACACTACAATTCGACCAACTGTATATCGTCTCGGATCTGCATTTTGGTGGTGAGCCTGGCTTCCAAATTTTTGGCTCCCAGGCAGAAATGATGTGGTTGATTCAACATTTAACCAAGCTCGATAGCGACCAACAAATTGGCTTGGTGATTAATGGCGATTTTATTGATTTCTTAGCAGAAGCACCGTCCCGACATTTTGACCCTGATGGTGCAATCCAAAAATTGGAAAGAGTCGCTTTACAAGACCCTACGTTCAGCCCCATCTTTAAGGAACTCAAAACCTTTCTAAACACGCCGAATCGAAAATTGATTATCAATTTGGGGAATCATGATCTAGAACTAACACTGCCTTGGGTGCGTGAACGTCTTATAGAAATTTTGACCGATAATAAAGAGCTAGCACGAGCAAGACTCTGTATGATTTTTGACGGCTCTGGTGTGTTCGCCAATGTCGGTAACAAATCTGTCTTATGTGTACATGGCAATGAAGTTGATGCCTGGAATCCAGCTGATTTTGAAAAACTCCGACAGATTAGTCGTGACTACCAATTTGGTCGTCCGGTAGAAAATTGGATTCCGAATGCGGGTTCAAAAATGGTCATTGACGTCATGAATCCAGTGAAACGTAATTACCCATTTGTCGATCTGCTCAAGCCTGAAGCCGAGGGCGTGGTGCCCACCCTGCTCGCTTGCGACCCTAAACAATTAAGTAATCTCGACAGCGTATTAGGATTAGCGGGCGCGGCTGGTTCGTGGCTGCAAACCAAAGTCTCAAAACCAAGGGGTATGCTTGGGGAAGAAAAGGAAAGTACACCTGTGGCTGGAAGTGTTGCTAGCAATACCGCAGGCTTAACGCAAGCACTCATCAATCGCAATTTTCCAAGCAAAGGTAGAAGCACTAGTGCGGGCAATATCACGGGCAACATCTCAGGCAACATCGCTGTCAGCGATGCGACGAATATGTTGCTCGCCGCAGAACAGCAAACTTTAAACGGCATCAACCCCTTAAATTTAGTACAAGGCAAACAAGCTGAGCAACTTGGCGGCGTCGGTGCCTTTATCAATTGGCTCAAAGACAAACCGCCCTCCGAAGTATTACGCGAAGCCTTGGACAAACTCGACGAAGACAGAAGCTTCGACCCAACGGCAATCGACGACACCTTTTCCAGCTTAGATAAAGAGGTACAAGGCAATATCGACTTTCTGATTGCCGGACACACGCACTTGGAAAGAGCCTTGAAACGACAAAAAGGAAATGGTTACTACTTCAATAGTGGCACTTGGGCCCGCTTGATTAAGATAGAGCCTGCGACTCGCCAAAGTCCGGAAAAATTCAAAGCGCTGTTTGACATATTAAAGAGCGGCACCATGGCAAAATTGGATGCGACACCGGGACTCATCTCTAAATTTTGCACCGTCGTTGCTATCATCAATGATGGCGATGGCGTTCTCGGTGAATTACGCCATGTCACAAGCAAAACGTCGGGGACACCCGAATTTAGCGCCGTCGCTGGCAGTCAATTGAGGAGCAACTAATGCGTACGATCACCTTGGAATTACTACGGCACGGACCGGCGCACAATCAGTTATTGTCGCCGCTAACAGACTATCTCGCACTATGCGAAAACCATTCTGCTGTATCATTTCAGGTTCCCTCGGAACACAATCAAATGATGTATCGTTTGCGCGCATTGAGCTATATCTTGAGTCAAGAATCACGAGGCTTCCAGTTAAACGATACCGCACGCATGATGGGCGATTTGTTAGGGAAGATTCCAGGGCTGACCGCAAACCTAAATCGCGATTGCAAAGATCATCCTGACAATACGGAAAACGTGACCCATTTGCGTTTAATTCTTTCCTCATCAGAATTAGCATTATTGCCTTTCGAACTCGCCATCGCACCAAGTGGATTTCCGGGCGCGGGTCAGCATCTTTCTCTACAACCCCAAGCACCGATCTGCATCACTCGTGAGACTCGTCGTATTCCTGAAGAATGCCTGGTTTGGCCTAAGCGTCCCAAAATACTATTCGTATTCGCCTCACCACCAGGTTTAGAAGCAGTGCCCGCACAGGCGCACTTATTAGCATTGCGTCAGGCGATTACGCCCTGGTTAGCACTCGCTGACGATCTCTCTGGCGAAGAGCGTAGTCGCATTGTTGCAGAGCATTTGGGCGTGATCACGAATGCCACAGTACAAGCTTTAGAAGAAGCTTGCGCCTCTGGCAGTTACACCCATATTCATATATTGGCACACGGTCTCGGCATCGACACTGATTATGACCAGCGCTATGGACTTGCATTGCATTCCGATAGTGCGGGGGATGGACGTGAAATTGTTTCTGGCGAGCGCTTAGCCACCATATTACGTGCACCACGACTATCAGAACCGGGGAGTTTCAATCGTCCAGCGGTAGTCACCCTCGCGAGCTGTAACGGCGGCAACGTTGGCAGCGTTGCAGGCGTTGGTGCCAGTATTGCCCATGCACTGCATGATGCTGGCATTCCTATGGTCATCGCCAGCCAGTTTCCGCTGTCATTTGGCGGCTCGGTAATGATGGTACAAGACTTGTATCGAGGATTACTATGGGGTGAAGATCCGCGTAAGCTCTTGGTCGGCTTACGCCGCCGCTTGCATTCATTTTTTCAAGATACCCATGATTGGGCGAGTATCACCGCTTATACTTCTTTACCCCCAGATTTTGACAAACAACTGCTAGAAGCCAGCATTGCCCAAGCCAACCGCGCTATTGATGCCTCTTTACGCAATGCTGATCGGGTTTTGCATATCTATTTAGCTCAAAGCAAACGCGCAGAAAAACGTTCAGCAAATTCCTTCTCCGACAAATTGAATGCGGCTAAACAACAAATCATTGAAGCCAAACAGCGCCTGCTTAGTCTTATTGATACAAATCCAGAGCACGAAGCGCAGATACAAGGTCAGTTAGCCAGTACGCAAAAGCGCGAGGCGCAATTGCGCTTTCACGCGATTCCAGATTGGCTGCTTGCAGATGAAGCCGAGAAGAATCAGGTCATACACGATTTAGATTTGGCTCGTAGTCGCTATCTCAAAGCAGATCAACTTGATAAAGACAGTGTGTGGGCGCAAGTTCAGTACTTGTCATTGAGCTTATTGCTGGCATCAGTGCAAAACCAAGCGGCGAATTCAGCATTGGCGGCGCACGATACACTGGCGATCTGGCTCATGGCAGAAGTCCGCATAAAGAATGCTATTACCACCCAAGAAAACAATAGTAAGGCATGGTCGTACGGCTACCTGGCAGAATTATATTTATTGGCACCACTGATCCCCAAATTAAGTGAAATTCGTCCTGAGGACAAGTTTCAAGCGATGGCGATTGATGCCGCTAAAATGGTATCAAGCTTGATGGGGCGCGATTCGATACACATCTACTCTACGCGTCGCCAGATATCTCGCTACATTGATTGGCTAGGTGTCATTTCGAACGATTTTAGTCAATTGGAAGCTACTGCAAAAAACATCATCGCAGCACTACCAGGTAGCGCTAGATTGAGCAGTTTTTATTAACACGAATCATACTCGTCTACTTAAACCCTACTTTCACAACTCCAGACTTGTCGCGTCAGTAAGGCGCGACAAGTCTTCGGAGAATCGCCGTCTTAACGGTGAATTACCACCATTAAGACTTTGGCCTCGGTTTTACCCATATTGCGTATCGCATGCGACCGATCTGCCTCGTAACGCGCAGTGCCGCCGATCTTCAGTTTTTTCTTATTGCCGTCGACTTCAACTTCGATGCTACCGCTCATCAAAGTCAGATGCTCAGAAGTTCCGGGATCATGCGCATTCGATACTAAAGCACCGCCCGCAGCCAAAATCAGCTCATACCACTCAAAACGTCCTGCCAACTCCATAGGACCAAGTATCTTTAAGACATAGCCCGAATGCTCACCCGGCAAAGTGGGGGTTTCGTGTGGCTCTAACATACGAATCAGATCAACTTTAGGCGCTTCCGATGTGAGCAACTCGGCGATTCCAATGCCTAAAGCATTCGCTAACCGCCAAGCTACAGCGATCGTTGGATTGGCTTTTTCACGTTCTATTTGCGACAGCATTGACTTCGATACTCCCGCAGTGCGGGATAAGTCTTCCAAAGTTAAGCCTCTTTCCAGCCGTAAACGCTGTAAGGTAGCTCCAACTTCAGGCGGCGCTGCTGGCGTTGCCAAGGGTGCAATCACTTTTTTCATAGTTTCGCTTGCAAAAGTAAATAAGCATAGATAATATTCGCTATATTGAATTTTTGTTCGATATATCGAATATTTTACAAATTAAGAATTTTTATTCAAACATAAGTAGAAAATTAAAATTCAGCCTCTTTTCCATCATACCAGAAGCCCCTTTCCTGTCAGGAGATAAATATGAGCAATACGATGAGCACGAAGAAGAATTCTTTTTTCACTGGTTTAGCCAATAATCTGGACGGATTGCGTGAACAAGGTCTGTATAAGCCAGAACGCGTCATTTCTTCCCGCCAAGGTTCTTTAGTGCAATGTGATGATGGCCGTCATTTAATCAATCTCTGCGCGAATAACTACCTCGGTTTATCGGGTGATGAAGAGACAGTGCAAGCTTCAATCAAAGCAACAGAACAATATGGTTACGGTCTATCTTCTGTCCGTTTCATCTGCGGCACACAAACTGTGCACAAACAATTAGAACGCGCCATTGCGGACTTCCTCGGCATGGAAGACACGATTCTGTATGCGGCTGCATTTGATGCCAATGGTGGTGTCTTCGAACCTTTGTTTGATGAAAACGATGCGATTATTTCTGATGCACTCAATCATGCATCGATTATCGACGGTATTCGTCTGTGCAAAGCGGCACGCTTCCGCTATACACACAACGATATGGCGGATCTAGAAAAGCAATTGCAAGCGGCAGCGGACAAACGTCATCGCGTGATTGTGACGGACGGCGCATTCTCTATGGATGGTACGATTGCCCAACTCGACAAAATTTGCGACCTGGCAGACAAGTATGATGCATTAGTGATGATTGATGAATGCCATGCTTCTGGATTCCTAGGCAAAACTGGCCGCGGCACCCATGAGCATCACAATGTCATGGGTCGTATCGACATTATTACCGGTACTTTAGGCAAAGCTTTAGGCGGCGCCATGGGTGGATTCACCGCTGCACGTAAAGAAGTCATCGACACTTTGCGTCAAAAGTCTCGCCCGTATTTATTTTCAAATACTTTGGCACCATCGATTGCTGGCGCGTCTTTAGCTGTCTTAGAACGCTTATCCAAATCCACGGAGTTACGTGATCGTTTGCACGAGAACACCGCATTCTTCCGTAAAGAAATCGAAGCCTTAGGTTTCACCATCAAGCCGGGCACTCACCCAGTTGTTCCCGTGATGTTATTTGATGCGCCAGTCGCGCAAAAATTTGCAGCACGCATGTACGAACTCGGTGTGTTGGTGACAGGTTTCTTCTACCCAGTCGTACCTATGGGGCAGGCACGTGTGCGGGTCCAGTTATCCGCTGCGCATACCAGAGAACAATTAGAAACAGCACTCGCTGCGTTTGCCCAAGCTGGTCGTGAATTGGGTTTAATTAAATAGAGAATCAAAAGCTTTAGTCGCAGAGGCGCGGCGTGTACAAAGAATGCCTTGATGTATACCTCTGCGATCTTTGCGCCTCTACGGCAAAAAAACAGTCATTTGAATAGTAAGGAAAAAACATGGAACGTATTTTAGTCATCGGTGCAAACGGTCAAATTGGTAGCGAACTTGTCGACGCTTTGGCGGCCAAGCATGGCGCAGACAATGTGATCGCTGCTGATATCAGCCCTAAGAGTTTATATGGCGCAAAAATCTACGAAGTCGTGGACGTATTAAACAGCGAGCGCTTAACAGAAATTCACGACAAGTATGAAGTTACTCAGGTCTACCAACTCGCTGCCTTATTATCCGCGACGGGTGAAAAAGCACCGTTGAAAGCCTGGACACTGAACATGGATGGCTTGCTGAATATTTTGGAATTAGCACGTATTCGTGGTGAGGCTGGTAAGCCTTTAAAAGTGTTCTGGCCGTCTTCTATTGCAGCATTTGGTCCAAATACCGAGGCTGTCAATACGCCGCAATATACGGTAATGGACCCCAACACCATTTACGGCATTAGCAAGCTGGCTGGCGAACGTTTATGCGAATACTACTTCCAGAAATACAATGTCGATGTGCGCAGTATTCGCTACCCTGGCATCATCAGTTACAAGTCACCTCCAGGCGGCGGCACGACCGATTACGCGATCGCAATTTTCCACTCTGCGTTAAAAGGCGAAGCTTATTCTTGCTTCCTTGAAGCACAACAATCTTTGCCGATGATTTACATGCCTGACGCAATTCGTGCAACGATTAGTTTGATGGAAGCACCAAGCGAAAATATCAAAATTCGCTCGTCTTATAACGTCAGTGGTATGAGCTTTAACCCACAAGAACTCACAAGTGAAATTACTAAAAACTTACCAAGTTTTCAGGTACACTACGCGCCAGATAGCCGCCAGGCCATCGCTGCAAGTTGGCCGCAAAGTCTAAATGATGAAACGGCGTTTAGCGATTGGGGTTGGAAGGCAGAAATTGATCTCCCGGCATTAGTCGCTGACATGTTAAAGAACGTCAAAGTAGCTAGCTAATCAGATTGCAGTTCGTCTACAAGCCGCCTGAGGTTGAGATCGATTTATTGGAATAATACTTTTTACTTTGGTCCCAAGAATAAGGAATATTGGCATGGATATGCGCGTGTTTGATCTGTTTAAAATTGGTGTTGGTCCTTCTAGCTCTCATACAGTTGGACCTATGATTGCGGCACGTCGTTTTTTGCTGGAAACTCCGAATGTAGATCAGGCGCTCAAAGTACAAGTCGCCTTGTATGGATCTCTCGCATTGACTGGCTTAGGCCATGCCACCGATAAAGCGGTATTACTTGGTTTGATGGGCGAAACCCCTCAAGACGTGGCTCCCGACACTATCGATGACAAACTGGCGGAGCTGGCGCAATCCGGTGTCATGCATTTACTTGGCAAAGTCAAAGTTGATTTTGATGTTTTAGATGACCTGCTATGGCACAAGAAAGAAGTCTTACCAGGCCATCCTAACGGCCTGCGCTTTAGCTTGACGCGCACCGACGGCAGCGTGCACGAACAAACCTTTTATTCCACTGGCGGCGGCTTCATCTACACAGAAGAAGAACTCAACACCAATGCCAGTACAGTGGCGATTCCTACGGTCAGCGTGCCCTATCCTTTTGGTACCATGGCAGAGTTATTGGCACATGGCAAGAGCACAGGACTGTCCTTAGCGGCATTGTTACGTGCGAACGAACTTAGCCATTGTAGCGAAGCAGAGCTTGACGCCGGCCTAGATAAAATCTGGGCGGTAATGAATTCTTGCATAGAGCGCGGTTTAAAAATCACAGGCGAATTACCAGGTGGATTGCATGTACAACGTCGCGCAGCCAAACTCTGGTTGACCGCCAATGAAACGCATAACAGCCTGCCACACGATGGCATGCACAAAGTCAGTTTGTATGCAATGGCAGTCAATGAAGAAAATGCCGCTGGTGGACGCGTCGTCACCGCACCGACCAATGGCGCCGCGGGTATTATTCCAGCCATCATCAAGTATTACTCCCAAGACTGCCGCCCGATTGATCCGGTCAAAGGCATACGTGAATTTATGCTGGTTGCTGCCGCAATCGGGATGCTTTGCAAGAAAAATGCCTCTATCTCGGGTGCAGAGATAGGCTGCCAGGGTGAAGTGGGTGTGGCTTGCGCTATGGCTGCTGCAGGTTTAACCGCTGCCTTAGGTGGCACGAATGAGCAGATCGAATCGGCTGCCGAAATCGGCATTGAACATCATCTAGGCATGACCTGTGATCCAATTGGTGGCTTAGTACAAATCCCTTGCATCGAAAGAAATTGTATGGGCGCGGTCAAATCGATTACCGCGGCATCTTTAGCTTTAAAGAGCGATGGTACTCATCATGTCAGTCTGGATCAAGTCATCGAAACCATGCGCGTGACTGGTTTCGATATGCAAGCGAAGTACAAAGAAACTTCATTAGGTGGTCTGGCGATACACGTCGTAACAGTCAATCACGCAGCCTGTTAAGGCATCTTAACGTACATTGGCTGCTGCATCACCGCTAGCAGTCAATGGTATCTCAATACGAAACTCCGTACCGACACCAAGTTCACTCTTCACTTCAATTCGTCCACCCAGCATCGCAGTGACGATATTGTAGGAAATACTCAAACCCAATCCAGAGCCGCCTTGTCCCAACTTGGTGGTGAAAAACGGATCGAATATCTTTTGCAAATTTTGCTCAGCGATACCAACACCATTATCAGAAAACACGATTCTTACCCACTGATCAGGCAGTAATTCGGCGGTTAAATGCATTATTCCATGATCACGTCCATCAAATGCATGGCGTAAAGCATTGGCCGTCAAATTCATCAACACTTGCTCCAAAGGGCCGGGAAAACTGTCCAATTGAATATCCTGCGGAACGTCGTTCACTAAGCTATGCGTGGTTTTACGCAAACTCGGACTCAAAGTAACGACTACTTCATGTGCGACTTCATGTAAATTAAATCGCCTACGCTGTTCACTGGTCTGATCTACGGCAACTTGTTTGAAGCTATTAATTAAATCCGCAGTTCGCCTGAGATTTCTATCCAAAATATCCGCTGAATCGCGCACGGACATTAAAAAGTGGTTTAGCGCAGAACGCGACAGAGTGTGCTCTAAACCCGATTCAAATATTTTTTGCTGATCGGATAAAGTGCTCGCTACCATTAAGGCATTGCCTATAGGCGTATTTAATTCATGAGCCATACCCGCCACCATCGATCCTAACGAAGCTAGTTTTTCAGACTGAACCAATTCACTCTGAGTAAGCTGCAAATTTTCGAGTGCCACACTCAGTTCGACGGTGCGCGTTGCAACTCTTTCCTCTAACTCGGCATTCAAAGTAGTTTGTGCTCTTTCTGCTGTGAGTCTATCGGTCTGATCTAAAAACAAAGCGACAAAACGCCAACCCTCAGGCAATTCAAATGCAGCAGTACTCACCAAAAAATTGCGTATCTCTCCATTAGCTAGACACATCGTCACTGGATGACCAACCACGCCTTTCCCCAAAGTTTGGGTCGCAACGATACGTCTATCATGGTCATTTGCGAATAAATTCAGATCTAAAACCGTGTGCCCAATCAACTGCTCCCGTTTAAATCCAAAATCACTAATAAAGGCGTTATTCACATCAATCAAGCGCCCCTCACTGTCGCCGGAAATAGAGGGTAATGGGTTCGATAAAAATAGCGCAGAAAAAGAGGCTTCTGATTGTTCAAGGGCTAGTGCCTTCACTTCTAAAGAACTTGCCAGTTCATTTACCCTGGAAAACTCCACGCGTAAAACGCGGACACCGAGCAAACCCAACAAGAACGCGACGATAATCAAGCCAACCAAAATAATCAGCCGCACCAACAAATTGGGTTCAACCGGAACCAAAAATCCTTGCGAAATAAGTACGTAAAAGATGACACAGGCACCGCAGGCACTCACGGTCATCAGGACTGAGTGTCGCAAAGATAATGCCCAGCTTGCTGCCATTACAGCAATAGGTACGCAAACAATACCTGGCGCGCTAAAGCCAAATGTCCAAAAACCGAAACAAATAGGGATCAGCGAAAAACCCCACAAGATACAGATGAGAGCCCATTTAATTTTTTTACGGCGCAACATAAGCAGAATCAATCCAGCGACAAACAATCCTGCAACGGCACCGCCATTCCCTACGCCACCGCTCGCAAAAAAATTAAAAATAATCGCTAAGACGCAAATTATCATCGCAGTCAAGGCAACGCCATACAAAAGCTTAACGCCCATATCGTTGATGCGGATTTTATCTCTGCTTTCTTGAATACTAAGTTCTTCACTTGGACGCATTTGAGCTGGCATGCCGCATCCTTCTTCTGATTTTAGATTTTAGATTTTACAAATCTTTATCTGACAAGTGCTTTGATTGCTGGCCATTGTCGCCGCGAGATCGGTAAGCGCTCAGCAGAATCACGTACAATGACTTGCCATGAATCTGAATTTTTTTCATTTTCATGCTCAGTATCAACCGCATGAATCGCGCGTTCCACACCCATAATGGCATCACGTGCAACCAAGGCGTTTCGATGCGCGCGGACGAAAACTTCTCCCAACTCCGCCTCAATAGAGACGAGAGATTCTTCCGTCAAATAAGCACGTGTTCTGGTTTGTATAGTCACATATTTTTGTTCTGCTTTTAAAAACAAAACATCACGTACCGAAATTAAGAGCACTCGGTTTTTTTCTAATACGGAAAAATTTTGACGCGTTTTTGTGATCGGCTTTAACGCTTCCAGTAACGGATTTGGTGTTTGAGTTTGAGCTTGTGCTTGACCCTGCGTCAAATGCAGTTGTGTTTG
>CAUPNA010000080.1:0-19815 GCA_963512475.1 uncultured Undibacterium sp. | reverse complement strand
GGAGTGGAAGTTTTCCCATCCGCGGCAAATTTTTTGCTGATACGCGTGTCAAATAATGCGAAAAGTGAGACTTATGGCAATGAAGTATTCACAAAATTACTGGAACAAAAAATTTTAGTGAAAAATGTGGGTAAAATGCATGGTCTTTTGCAGAACTGCTTACGCATTACCGTCAGCACGCCAGAAGAAAACGCCTTATTTTTAAAAGCATTCACCGTAGCTTTAGTTGTTTAAACTAATAGCGAACAATCACCAGCTAAACTCATCATGCAACGTACAGCGCAAGTTACACGCAATACCAACGAAACCAAAATTCGTGTCGCCATCAATCTCGACGGCACTGGCAAACAATCCTTGAAAACCGGTGTGCCGTTTTTGGATCACATGCTGGATCAAATTGCTCGTCATGGTTTGATTGATTTGGATATCGAAGCCGATGGTGATTTGCATATCGATGCGCATCACACGGTGGAAGATGTTGGCATTACTTTAGGTCAGGCGTTTGCCATTGCAATTGGCGACAAAAAAGGCATACGTCGATATGGTCATGCCTATGTGCCACTCGATGAAGCCTTGTCTCGTGTGGTGATTGATTTTTCTGGTCGCCCAGGTCTTGAATATCACGTTGATTTCAAGCGTTCCATGATAGGTTCATTTGATGTCGATTTGACCCATGAATTCTTTCAGGGATTCGTCAATCATGCTTTAGTCTCACTGCATATTGATAATCTGCGCGGCGAGAATGCGCATCATCAATGTGAAACCATTTTCAAAGCCTTTGGTCGCGCGCTGCGTATGGCGGCAGAATTAGACCAGCGCGCCTTGGATATCATTCCATCCACTAAAGGTAGTCTATAAAAGAGCAGTAAGTGCTATAGCGACAATCTTGTCTCTGTAGCATCTACAACACTTCACTATGTCTACTCTCTCACTGTTATGAATAAGATAGTTGTTGTCGATTACGGCATGGGCAACGTGCGTTCCGTCGCTCAGGCCTTTCGCGCAGTTGCACCCGAAGCGCAGATTGTTATCTCCGGCGACATCGCCGATATTCGATCTGCTGACCGACTTGTTTTGCCTGGTCAAGGTGCTATGCCCGATTGCATGGGCTGTTTGCAGGAATCAGGTTTGCAAGAAGCGATTTTGCAAGCTGCGCGTGAAAAGCCTCTATTTGGTGTCTGTGTCGGTGAACAGATGCTATTTGATTTCAGTGCCGAAGGCAATACGCCATGTTTAGGCTTGTTGCCAGGCAAGGTAGTGCGCTTTGATTTAAGCGGGCAATTGCAAGAAGATGGTTCCCGTTATAAAGTGCCGCAAATGGGTTGGAATCGCGTTCGCCAAGTTCAAACACAGATTCAAGCACATCCGCTTTGGAATGGCATTGCTAACGACAGTTATTTTTATTTTGTGCATAGCTACTATGTTCAGCCAGAACAGGCGCAAGATGTGGTCGGTACCACTGAATACGGTCAGGTATTTACCTCAGCAGTGGCGCGCGAGAATATTTTTGCAACGCAGTTTCATCCAGAAAAGAGCGCTGCTGCCGGATTGCAACTCTACAAAAATTTTGTACACTGGAATCCTTAGATCTTGAATTATTGAACATACTGTCAATCTAATTGTCTGTTTTAGTGTTTGTCGTTTCACTCTACTTTTTTATTTTTAATAACCCTATAAATTCATCATGCTGCTCATTCCTGCTATCGACCTGAAAGATGGTCACTGCGTACGTCTTAAACAAGGCGATATGGATCAAGCCACAGTATTCTCTGAAGAGCCCGCCGATATGGCGCGCCACTGGCTAGAACAAGGTGCACGTCGTCTGCATCTCGTGGATTTGAACGGCGCATTTGCTGGCAAGCCGAAAAATGAAGCGGCGATTAAAGCCATTATCAAGACCGTGCGGGAATACGCAGAAGAAACCGATACCGAAGAAGTGCCAGTGCAATTGGGTGGCGGTATTCGTGATCTTGATACCATAGAACGTTATTTGAATGCAGGTATTTCTTACGTTATTATTGGTACTGCAGCTGTCAAAAGTCCCGGTTTTTTGGCGGATGCTTGTAGCGCTTTTCCAGGTCAAATTATTGTGGGCATCGATGCTAAAGATGGCAAAGTCGCCACTGATGGCTGGAGCAAAATGTCAGGTCACGATGTGATCGATTTGGCGCAAAAATTTGAAGGTTATGGTGTTGAAGCAATCATTTACACTGACATTGGTCGCGACGGCATGATGGGTGGCGTGAATATTGATGCCACGGTGAAATTGGCGCAAGCGGTGACTGTGCCTGTGATTGCTTCCGGCGGCGTGCATGTATTAGCCGATGTTGAAGCTTTATGTGCGGTACAAGATGAGGGCGTTGAAGGCGTGATCTGTGGTCGTTCGATTTACGAAGGCACTTTAGATTTGTTCAGCGCACAAGAGCGTGCCGACGAGTTATGCGGTGATCTCATCTACGAAGAAGACCAAGAATGACTTTAGCAAAACGGATTATTCCTTGTCTGGACGTGAACGCCGGACGGGTAGTCAAAGGCGTCAACTTTTTAGAGTTGCGCGATGCCGGTGATCCAGTGGAAGTTGCGCGTCGATATGATTTGCAAGGTGCGGATGAAATCACTTTTTTGGATATCACGGCGTCGTCCGATGACCGAGATTTGATTTTGCCAGTGATAGAAGCCGTCGCCTCGCAAGTATTTATTCCCCTAACCGTCGGTGGTGGGGTGCGCACTGTGGCTGATGTGCGGCGTTTGTTGAATGCGGGCGCGGATAAAGTTGGTATGAATACCTCTGCCGTGACAAATCCGCAACTGGTCTCTGATGCTGCACATAAATATGGTTCGCAGTGCATCGTAGTCGCGATTGATGCCAAAGCCGTAGCGCCCGGCAAGTGGGAAGTGTATACCCACGGCGGTCGCAATGCGACTGGCTTAGATGCGGTAGAGTGGGCGCGCAAAATGGCGGAATTAGGTGCAGGTGAGATTCTGCTGACGAGTATGGACAAAGATGGTACCCGTTCAGGTTTTGATTTGGCGCTAACCCGCGCAGTGTCAGATGCGATCGATATTCCAGTGATCGCGTCGGGCGGTGTTGGTAGTTTGCAAGATTTAGCAGATGGCATCAAGCAAGGCGGCGCAGATGCAGTGTTAGCCGCAAGTATTTTTCATTTTGGACAGCACACAGTGCAGGAAGCAAAACAGTTTATGGCGGCACAACACATACCAATGAGGTTAGCATGAGTTTTCGTTGGTTAAATAAGGTCAAATGGGATGAAGTTGGCTTGGTTCCCGTGATCGCACAAGAAGTCGGTAGCAACGACGTGGTGATGTTCGCCTGGATGAATCGTGAGGCATTGAGCCGCACGGTAGAGACTGGTGAAGCGGTGTACTGGAGTCGCTCGCGCAAAAAACTGTGGCACAAAGGCGAAGAATCCGGGCACGTCCAAAAAGTCAAAGAAATCCGTTTAGATTGCGATGAAGACGTCATCCTTCTGAAAATTGAACAAGTCGAAGGTATCGCTTGTCATACTGGACGCCATTCTTGTTTCTTCCAAAAGTTCGAAGGCAATGTGGATGAAGGCGAATGGGTGACGGTTGATCCTGTGCTTAAAGATCCTGAAGCCATTTACAAGTAAGCACATGACAGATATGACGCAAGAATCGATATTGAACCAGTTGGCCGCCGTGATAGAGAGCCGTAAAGCGATCAATGGTGGTAATCCTGAAACTTCTTACGTTGCCAAATTGTTTCATAAAGGTGACGATGCGATTTTGAAAAAAATCGGTGAAGAAGCGACAGAGACCGTGATGGCCGCGAAAGATGCGCGTGTTTCTGGCGATACTTCTGATTTGCTTTATGAGTGCGCCGATCTTTGGTTTCATTCGCTTGTCATGTTGGCGCAGTATAATCTGCACCCGCAACAAGTTTTAGATGAATTGGCAAGGCGCGAAGGTATTTCTGGCATAGAAGAAAAAGCTTCTCGGGTAGACAATTAATCGAGCTGGAGCGGCGTTTTTGTAACAAATTTTGAGTGAGTCGTATGGATAACTGTATTTTTTGTAAAATTGTCGCCAAGCAAATTCCGGCTACTGTTTTGTATGAAGATGATGAATTGATGGCATTTAATGACATCAATCCAGCCGCTCCCGTCCATTTTTTGATTATTCCCAAAAAGCATTTGTCTAGTTTGGCCGACGCAAAAGCCGAAGATGCCGTATTGTTGGGTAAAATGTTGGAATTAGCACCTAAACTGGCAGCGCAGCAAGGCTGTGCTTATGTAGAACATGCGGATGGATCAAAGTCGGGCGGTTTTAAGACCGTTGTCAATACAGGTCCAAATGGTGGTCAGATTGTTTATCACCTGCACATGCACGTGATTGGTGGCGCCAAGTTGTAAACTATTTTATTGATTGATTTTTTGGGCTTAGCCCTTGAAGGAAGTATGATGGGTTCATTTAGTATTTGGCATTGGTTGATCGTTTTGGTCGTCGTGGTTTTGGTATTTGGTACCAAAAAACTCGGTAATATCGGTGGCGACCTTGGTAAAGCAGTCAAAGGGTTTAAAGACGGTATTAAAGGTGAAGATGACAAAACACCAAAAGCCGAAGAGCAAAAAACCATCGATGTCGAGGCAAAGGATAAGTCGACGCACTAATCTTAGGATAGTGTTAGAGTAGATTTATGATAGACCTCGGACTGACCAAACTCGCTTTAATTGGCGCGGTGGCTTTGATTGTGATTGGCCCCAAAGATTTACCCAAAGTGGCGCGCATGGCGGGCAACTTGTTTGGCCGTGCGCAACGCTATATTAGCCAAGTAAAATCCGAGGTGAGTCGCGAAATCGAAATGGAAGAATTGCGCAAGATGCAGAAAGAAGTGGAGTCTGCGGCGCAAAATTTCGAGCAGGATATCAATAAAGAAGTTTCCGAAGCGCAGCAGGAATTGAATGAGCTGGTGCAGCCAGAATCGCATTCCGGTCATTCTCCCTACGACTATTACACGGCACCTTCTAGCGATGCCATGATGGCGAAAGCGAAAAATTTCCGCCGCAGGAAAGTCGCAAAAACCTCGAACATTCCAAGTTGGTATAAGACTCGTCACGGTCAGCGTAGTCAAGTAATCTCCGGTGCTGCTCGGATGGCGAAACATCGGGTCAATCGCAGCCCTTCATCGAGTTTTTTCTAAATGCTCTCAATAATTCATTTAAGGGCATGTCATGAGTGATAATAATTTCATGGGTATGCAAGATACCTTTATTTCACATCTCGTCGAGTTGCGTGATCGACTGGTGAAAGCTTGTGCGGGGATTGCGCTAGTTTGTGCCGCTTTATTCGCTTGGCCTGGTCCTTCTGCCGTTTATGATATTTTGGCGCAGCCTATGGTGGCTGCTCTGCCAGCGGGTGCTAAGATGATTGCCACCGGGGTGATTTCTCCATTCCTAGTGCCGATGAAGGTGACTTTGTTGCTGGCGTTTTTAATTGCGCTACCTTGGGTTTTGTACCAAGCTTGGGCTTTCATTGCGCCCGGATTGTATGCGCACGAAAAGCGCCTGGTAGCGCCGCTGGTCATTTCATCCTCATTTTTATTTGCTGCTGGTGTAGCTTTCTGTTACTTCTTTGTATTTGGGCGCGTCTTCAAGTTTATTTCCGAGTTCGCACCAACCTCCATCACGGTCTCGCCTGATATAGAAAATTATCTCGATTTTGTGATGTCCATGTGCCTAGCATTTGGACTGACCTTTGAAGTGCCTGTTGTGGTTGTCGTATTGGTGCGTACTGGTATTTTGACTGTAGAGAAACTGAAAGCGATCCGTTCTTATGTCATCGTCGGCGCCTTTGTGATTGCCGCTGTTGTCACGCCGCCCGACGTCGTTAGCCAACTGGCTTTGGCGATACCGATGTGGATATTGTTTGAATTGGGTTTATTTGTGGCACCTATCTTTGTGAAAGCGACTCAGGCCCCGCCAGAAGAATAAAACTGTCTAACTGAATTTGGCTGCTCGCAGCCAAATGACTAAGGGCAGTGCAGATTTAAAGCCACTGACTAACTGCTTGTGTACATCTTCGTACAACATGCCGTCTAGCTGGCATTCAGTCCACACCATCATGCTTTTTAATTTGAGATATTCGATTAATGGATGCTCAGGATCGTAGCCTTTAGGCGGGCGAATCAATTTACCCTCTT
This sequence comes from uncultured Undibacterium sp., assembly GCA_963512475.1. Taxonomy (GTDB): domain Bacteria; phylum Pseudomonadota; class Gammaproteobacteria; order Burkholderiales; family Burkholderiaceae_D; genus Undibacterium. The sequence continues at coordinate 13,634 of CAUPNA010000080.1, read as the reverse complement.
CTTGCAAGTCGCCAAAACAGGCTTTTAAAGCTTTGTTCTTGATGACTTTTTTGAAGCCAGCTTCATCTTCAACTATATGCTGACGAAGGTTTTTTAAGCGGTCTGATGGTGGCATATACTCTCCCACGGCAAAGAACAAGCGGTCGTCTTGGCTTATTTGGAAGTAATACGCAGGCCCACCACCTTCGCTCGGTTTTTTGCGGCCACTAGGTAGTATCGACGCAGAAAAATAGGTCTTATATGGCGATTTATCTTTACCAAAACGTACGTCGCGGTTGATTCTAAACAGAGCCTTTTTGGGATCGCATTGGGCGATGGCGGGGTCGATTTTGCTGAGATCCTGAATTAAGCGTGTCACCATCACTAAAAACTCTGCACGTAAAATATCGTAGCGTGGCTTGTTCATGACAAACCAGGCACGGTTATTATTTTCGGACAATTCGAATAAAAAACGACTGAGTTCTGGTACGTGCATACTTTTCCTAGCTTGTGAATTTTCTATTCTTCTAGTTTGAATGGCGGACGCTTACCGACATTAATGTCTAAGGAAATTTCATTGGATTGCCGCAAAATTTTTAATTTCGCTTTTGAATTCGGCTTTAATGCAGCAATCTGATTCATCATCTCGCGACTATTTTGAAATGTCTTGCCATCAATCGCGATACAAATATCACCAGGCTTAACACCCGCCTGATCAGCTGGCCCACCACGCACGACTGCGGCAACGATAGAGCCTTTGGTCTGTTTGATATTGAAGCTTTCTGCCATCTCGGTGGTGATGTCTTCTGGGCTAATGCCGAGGTAGCCGCGCACTACCTGACCATCGGTAATGATCGCCTCCATCACCATTTTGATGGTCGATACTGGAATAGCAAAACCGATACCAAGTGAGCCACCATTTTGAGAGTAAATGGCGGAATTAATACCGAGTAAATTGCCATTGGCATCGACCAACGCGCCACCAGAATTGCCTGGGTTTACTGCGGCATCTGTTTGAATGAAATTCTCGTAGGTGTTGATGCCTACGCTGTTGCGCCCGAGCGCTGAGACTATACCCATGGTGACGGTTTGCCCGACGCCAAAAGGGTTGCCTATTGCCAGTACCACGTCGCCGACATTTGACTCTTCAGAGTGTCCCAGTGTGATCGTAGGTAAATCTTTTAAATCAATTTGCAGTACCGCGAGATCAGTATCCGGGTCAGTGCCTATGACTTTGGCACTGGCTTGTCTGCCATCGGCAAGTGCTACTTCAATTGCGCTAGCGCCTTGAATGACATGGTTATTTGTCAGAATATGTCCTTGCGGGCTCATAATGACGCCGGAGCCACTGCTGGAAGGCCGCTCTGATCTGGGGCGTGCCTGCTCACCAAAAAAACGCTTAAAAAACGGATCACTTAATAAAGGATTGTTGTTATTTGAATTGCGCGAGGCGCTGATATTGACGACGGAAGGCATCGCGCGTTTAGCCGCCAAATGGTAAGAGCCTGACGCTGCAATTTTGCTGGATGGTGCCTCAATCAAAGTCGCGGAGGAAGTCAGGCTGACATTCCTGTTCACGGAAAATCCTTGTTGTAACCAATTTGGCTTCAAGCTGGTTACAATAAAGCACAGCGCTAAACCGACAGTCACGGTTTGAGCAAATAATAGCCATAAACGACGCATGATGAGGACGGTATGTTAAGAAAGTCAGTAGAGAGGAATGTGCTTGCACAATTTCTGGCCAACGAATTGCAAGTTGCACGCTTCCGTGATTATTGCCCAAATGGGCTTCAGGTGGAAGGGCGACGTGAAATTAAGCGCATTATCAGCGGTGTAACTGCTTGTCAGGCGTTGTTGGATGAAGCGGTGCGTTTGCAAGCCGATGCGATCTTAGTGCATCACGGTTATTTTTGGCGTGGTGAAGATATGCGTGTTGTGGGGCAAAAGTTTCAACGGCTGAAAACTTTGATCGAAAATGATGTCTCTTTATTCGCCTATCACTTGCCTCTCGATTCGCATCCTATTTTGGGAAATAACGCGCAATTGGCGAAGCTATTCGGATTCGAAGTGACAGGGCGTTTTGGTGAAGATGATTTGGGTTGGTTGGGAAAATGGTCGGAAGTGGCTCCTGCGTCCGCTGGGGATGTGGCGGCACATATTTCAAACATACTCGGGCGGGAAGCGCTAATAGTCGGTGATTCGGCTCGAACTGTAGACACTATTGCGTGGTGTTCTGGCGCAGCGCAAAATATGTTGGCCGCGGCGATTGACGCTGGTGCTAGCATTTACATCAGTGGCGAAATCTCGGAACCTACTGTGCACTTAGCGCGCGAGGCCGGAGTCGCTTATCTGGCTTGCGGGCATCATGCCAGCGAGCGTTATGGTGTGCAGGCATTAGGGCAATTCATCGCGCAACAATTTGGAATAGAGCATCAATTCGTTGATATTGCCAATCCTGTCTAACTTGATAAAGAAATGCCACCGGATCGGTGGCATTTTTGATTTGGTTCCGAATGCATTGCGAATAAATTTGCGAATCTGTTACAAAGCCGTTACCAAAGCATTTTGATGCAAATTATTTCTTCAAAGCATCGCGAATTTCACGTAACAACACCACGTCTTCTGGCGTCGGTGCCGGTTCTGCTGGCACCGCAGCAGCGATAGCAGCATCTTTTTTCTTCATCAAATTAACCAGACGTACCATTTGAAAAATAATGAAAGCAAGGATAATGAAATTCAATGAAATCGTCAAAAAATTGCCATAGGCCAAAACAGCACCGGCTTTTTTTGCTTCTATTAGTGTCAAGCTGCTGGCTTGCCCATTGAGTGGCAGATAATAATTGGCGAAATCTAAGCCACCGAAAATTTTACCAATTACAGGCATGACGATGTCGCCAACCAATGAATCAACGATTTTGCCGAAAGCAGCGCCGATAATCACACCCACTGCCAGATCAACCACATTGCCTTGTGCTGCAAAACTCTTAAATTCTTGCATCATGCCCATAAAATTCCCCTAAATAGTCTAAATAGCTCAAATAGCTTGGTTTCGCTGATTGAGTTGATAGTTGTAGTTTATATCTCACCAACAAAGTATGGTAAAGCGGCAATATAGTAATCTGCAAATTTATGGATGTCTGCTAAATTATTGTCAAATCTTGTCACGCACAATTCGATTTGTTGTTATTAAAGTTTAATTTTTTAAAAGAATAAACAGATTTCCTGATATTTTCGGTTCAGTTTTGTGAAATTGTGAGGAAAAAAGCTGTAAATCGTCCTGCAGAGCATCTTTTTCTTTAAATCACCTCTCAGCTCCTTTATAATTTAAGGTTGTAAGAAGTGTAGGGTCATTAGACTCTGGTGCTTCGTCAAGTTTTGATTTTTGATAGATTGGGGTTTGTATGAGTATCGAAAAGCAGGTCGATCCAAGTCGTCGCAGCTTACTCGTTGCTACCTGTGTGGCAGGTGGGGCAGTTGGTGTAGGAACGGCAGTTACATTAGTGAGTACTTTTCAGCCATCGGAGAAAGCAAAAGCAGCTGGTGCGCCGGTTGAAGTGGATATTTCCACATTGCAGCCAGGCACGATGACCACTGCGGAATGGCGTGGTAAGCCAGTTTGGATTTTGAAGCGCACGCCAGAAATGATGGAAAGTCTGAAAAAGACTGAGGCAAAAGTGGCAGATCCAAAATCTGAAAAACCCTACACCATGGCAATGCCAGAATATTGCGATAAGCAAACACGGTCTCGTAAAGAGCATAGCGATATCTTGGTGACTGTAGGTATTTGTTCCCACTTAGGTTGTTCACCAAGTTCCAAGTTCACGCCAGGTGCGCAAGCGTCTTTGCCTGATGATTGGGAAGGTGGTTTTATTTGCCCATGCCATGGTTCTACATTCGATTTAGCTGGTCGTGTTTACAAAAACAAACCAGCACCACAAAATTTGGATGTGCCACCTCACATGTTTTTATCAGATACCAAAATCATCATCGGTAAAGATGAGAAAGGCGAGGCTTAATCATGGCTTTTGTTGAGAAAAAACTCCCTGACGATGCGCCCATCGCAGCGAAGGCATTAAATTGGGTTGACTCCCGTTTTCCACTAACTAAATTGTGGAACGATCAATGGGGTCAGTACTACGCGCCAAAAAACTTCAATTTCTGGTACATCTTTGGCTCTCTTGCAATGTTGGTGTTGGTCATTCAGATCGTCACTGGTATCTTCCTGGTCATGCATTACAAACCAGATGCAAAATTAGCATTTGAGTCGGTTGAGTACATCATGCGTGAAGTACCGTCCGGCTGGTTGGTGCGTTATATGCATTCAACGGGTGCTTCTGCTTTCTTTATCATCGTTTACTTACACATGACTCGCGCTTTGCTCTACGGTTCATATCGTAAGCCACGTGAATTGATCTGGTTGTTCGGTTTCGCAATCTTCTTGTGCTTGATGGCTGAAGCTTTCTTCGGTTACCTCTTGCCTTGGGGTCAAATGTCTTATTGGGGCGCACAAGTTATTGTGAACTTGTTCGGTGCAATTCCATTCATCGGCCCAGATTTGTCTTTGTGGATTCGTGGTGACTATGTGGTGTCTGATGCGACATTGAATCGTTTCTTCGCTTTCCACGTGATCGCCATTCCATTGGTATTGCTCGGTTTGGTTGTGGCGCATTTGATCGCCTTGCATGAAGTTGGCTCCAATAACCCAGACGGTATCGAAATTAAAGATAACTTAGATGCAGACGGTCACCCAGTTGATGGCGTTCCTTCTCATCCTTATTACACTTTCCACGATATCTTTGGCGTGACTGTGTTCTTAACGATCTTTACTGCAGTCGTGTTTTTTGCGCCTGAAATGGGCGGCTACTTCCTGGAATACAATAACTTTATCCCTGCAGATTCATTGAAAACGCCACCGCACATTGCACCAACTTGGTACTTCACGCCTTTCTACTCGATTCTGCGTGCAACAACTTCTGAGTTCTTGTATGTTGTTCAAGCCGGTGTGGCCGCTTATGTTGCCTTGATCTGGTTGAAGTCTTCCTTGGGCTTTATGACGAAGGCGGCAATTGCTGTGGTCGCTTTAGTAGCGATCATCGGCATGATGCCTTTCGGTTTGGATGCTAAATTCTGGGGTGTGGTCTTGTTTGGTGGTTCTGTGGTGATCTTGGCGTTCATGCCATGGCTCGATGTCTCCCCAGTGAGATCAATTCGTTATCGCCCAGATTGGCACAAGTATGTGTACATTGTTTTTGGTATCTCGTTCGTGATTTTGGGTTACCTTGGCGTGCAAGCACCATCACCAGCACGTGAGCGAGTGTCTCAAGTATGTGCTTTGATCTACTTCGGTTTCTTCTTGTTGATGCCTTGGTGGAGTGCGATGGGTACATTCAAACCTGTGCCAAAACGCGTAACGTTTGCTGCGCATTGATCAGATTAAGCGAGGAATAATTAGCATGAAATTACTTAAAAAACTGATCGTTACTTTGGCATTTGCGCCAACCCTGGCTTTGGCTAGTGGTGGTGGATACCCATTAGATCGCGCTCCAGAACGTTCAACCGATTTGCCTGCTTTACAAAACGGTGCGAAACTTTTCGTCAACTATTGCTTAAACTGCCACTCAGCAGTTTCTATGCGTTATAACCGTTTGCGTGACTTGGGTTTAACTGAAGATCAGATCAAGAGCAATTTGTTATTCACAGGTGAAAAAATCGGTGAATTGATGAAGACCACCTTAAGCGCGAAAGATGCAAAAGAATGGTTTGGCGCAGTTCCACCAGATTTGTCTGTAATCGCACGGGCTAAAGCATCGGCCGATGGTTCAGGTGCAGACTGGTTGTACACGTACTTACGTACTTACTACAAAGACGACAGTCGTCCAACAGGCTGGAATAACATGGTGTTCCCTAATGTTGGTATGCCTCATGCGTTGTGGGAATTGCAAGGTGTGCGTGGTGCCAAGTTTGAAGACGTGAAAGACGCACATGATGCATCCAAGACTGAGCATAAGTTTGTAGGTTTTGAGACTTTAACGCCAGGTAAAATGAATGCACTTGAGTATGATAATGCCATCGGTGACTTGGTGGCTTATTTGCAGTGGATGGGCGAACCAGCGCAGAATGACCGCAAGCGTTTAGGCGTTATGGTCGTATTGTTTATGTTTTGCCTGTCAATACTCGCTTGGCGTTTGAATGCATCCTACTGGAAAGAAGTGAAATAAGTAAATTAGTCGTCCGCCAGTTTTTTGGCGGATGTGTCATCCCAGGGTGAGGTACGCTTTTATTGCGCCTCGCCCTAATCGTTTTTAAGGAACTATAAAAATGATGGTTCTATATTCAGGTACAACCTGTCCATTTTCACAACGTTGCCGCTTAGTCCTGTTTGAAAAAGGGATGGATTTTGAAATCCGTGACGTTGATTTGTTTAATAAGCCAGAAGATATCTCGACCATGAATCCTTATGGTCAGGTACCGATTTTGGTTGAGCGTGAATTGATTTTGTATGAATCCAATATCATCAACGAATACATTGATGAGCGCTTCCCACATCCGCAATTGATGCCAGCCGATCCTTTGCAACGTGCTCGTGCGCGTTTGATGTTGTTCAATTTTGAAAAAGAATTATTTGTTCACGTTCATACTTTAGAAAATGAAAAAAATAGCTCTTCATCCAAAGTGTTGGATAAAGCACGCGCAGAAATTCGTGATCGTTTGACGCAATTAGCGCCTTTGTTTGTGAAGAACAAGTACATGCTGGGTGAAGAGTTTTCGATGCTCGACGTGGCAGTTGCGCCATTGTTATGGCGTCTCGACCACTACGGTATCGACTTATCCAAAACAGCGGCGCCTTTGTTGAAATATGCAGAACGTATTTTCTCTCGTCCTGCTTACATCGAAGCATTGACGCCATCTGAAAAAGTAATGCGCCGTTAAGATGTTGCCTTATCCAGCATGATTTTCCTGGTGTTCATCATGTTGGATAATTGAACTGAAATTTCATTTGAAAGCACTGCCAGCTCATGTCAGAAATCTCAACAAAACCTTATCTATTACGCGCCATTTATGAATGGTGCACGGATAATGGCTTTACGCCTTATATATCGGTCAAGGTTAATGCTGGAGTGCAAGTCCCTATGGAATTTGTGCGAAAAGGAGAGATTGTTTTGAATGTTGCGTTTACTGCGACCAGCGGCTTGAAAATGGATAATGATGCGGTCAAGTTCAAGGCACGCTTTGGTGGTGTTTCGCGTGAAATCTATGTACCCGTCGCGAATGTACAAGCCATCTTTGCCAGTGAGAATGGTCAGGGGATGGTATTTGATCAGGTTGAATTCGATGACGAGCCACTGTCACCACCATCCGCAGAGCCAACGAAGCCTACTTTAGGCTTAGCTTCCGTTTCAATACGCGAAGCCGACGCACCAGCAGATGCCGAAAAAACTGAGATTCAAGAAGAAAATCAAAAAAAATCAGAAAAACCTTCCCTAAAAATCATAAAGTAGTCTATAATTTTGTTCTTCAAGATTCGTTGCAAAACAAATCGAATTGTAAAAAGTCTTGAAACGATTTTCGCCGGTTTAGCTCACTTGGTAGAGCAGTTGACTTGTAATCATCAGGTAGCCAGTTCGATTCCGGCAACCGGCACCAGTAGTACTAAGGGTTCACAGAGATGTGAGCCCTTTTTTATTGTCAAATCTAAATTGCATTCTGAGTTCTCATGCCGAATTTAGTGCTATTCAATATTTGTGCATTGACGCCTTTTGCTTGCATCTAAATCTGCTCTCCTTACCTCACCGCAAATAAATCACAACAAGGTCGATCTTAAGGCTTGTTGATCAAGAAATCCTCAGCTACGCTCAAGTCATTCTTCGAAAATAAAAAATCAGCACAACATCAACGCCGCAGAATGCTGATTTAGCATGGCGAATCGCGGCATCCATGGGATGTCATCGGACTTTGTTTACTTTTCATCTTTTCAACGGACTTTATATGTTGTACACGCTTGCTATCTTAATGATTTTCCAGTGTTTCGGTGAGGCTACGGTGTTTATATTGAAGTGGAATATCCCGGGATCGGTGGTGGGGATGCTGCTATTATTTTTTGCCTTGCTTGTGTCGCCACGACTGATGAAGAAAATAGAGGAATCTTGCCATCATGTGCTGAAACATATGTCGCTTTTTTTTATTCCTGCGGGTGTTGGAATCATGGTGTCGGCCAGCGGTATTGCACAGCATTGGCTGGCCCTGTTGCTTGCGATCGTGATTAGCACTTTGCTGACTTTGGCCGTAACAGCAGCCAGTATGCGGATTTTGATGGGGCCTAACGGGGATCATGCCGAGTCATCGCATGACACTAGTGATCAAACGATGTCACCCGAGACGGACAAATAACATGGGCGATATCGCTGAAATGAGCCTCGCATGGGGACATGTCGTGCACTCTCCTTTGCTGGCGATAGCGTTGACCTTAACAGCCTATTTGTGTGGGATGTGGATATCAGCACGATTCAATTTTTCACCCTTAGCCAATCCTGTGGTGATTGCCGTTGTGATCGTGATTGCAGTGCTGAGCACCTCAGGTATTTCATATGCAGATTATTTTTCTGCTGCAGAGTCGATCCACCTCATGTTGGGACCTGTCACGGTCGCATTAGCCATTCCTCTCGCGCGTCAATTGCCTCGCTTACGCCGGAATTTATTGCCATTGAGTGTTGGACTGATATTAGGTTCAGTTACTGCGATCACGTCGGCTGTTTTGATTACCATTTGGATGCATGGTTCGTACGAACTAGCGCTATCTATAGGCCCGAAATCGGCGACTACACCGATCGCCATGAGTATCGCTGAAAAGATTGGTGGCATCCCCGCTGTCGCTGCTGCAATAGTGATTTTAACGGGGGCATTCGGCGCCCTGGTTGCACGCTATTTATTTAACTGGATGCGCATTAGCTCACCCGAAATCCGTGGTTTCGCATTGGGGCTGGCAGCACATGGAATCGGAACTGCAAGGGCATTTCAAGTGAGCAAAGAGATTGGTGCCTTCGCAGGTTTGGGTATGGGCTTGAACGGTATCCTGACTGCGGTGATGGCACCGACCTTGGTGCCACTGATCGCGAATTACTTCTATCGTTAACCGAAGCTATTGTGTGTTTAGTAAGACAGGCGTGTAGCCCGCCTCACGAATAGCATTTTCTAGTGTTGCAGCATCCTGACTTGATGTTATCGTCAGTAAATGTCGACTTAAATCTATGGAAATATCTGCCTGCACATCAATTTCTTTGATGGCATTGCTAATACTTGCTTCGCAATGTTTGCAGGTCATGTCCTGAACTTGGAACTGTGGCATGAATAGGCTCCTGAATATGCTAAAGGAAGAATTTTAGTACTTTTTTAGCGCAAGGATTGCTATCGATCGCAATTGCCTTGCGTTCGCTCATAAAGATGGCAGATTCTCTTGACCTTCCCATGATGGGAAGCTGTATTGTGATGCTGGTGAGTTTTCGCAACCAGTGGCCAACATCTATCAGAAAGAAATCAGATAGCAATCAGGCAGAAGTAAGATCGAGAAAAATATGGATACCAAAATTAGTTTAAAAATAGAAGGAATGACTTGTGCGACTTGTGCAACGCGGGTCGAGAAAGCATTGCTAGGGGTGAGCGGTGTAAAAAAAGCGACGGTAAATTTGGCAACTGAAAAAGCGAGCATCGAAGCTGAAGCCGGTACGAGGGTAGACACTTTGATCGCTGCCGTGGAAAAGGCTGGCTATCAGGTGCCAACGAAAAGCGTCGTGCTTAGCGTCGGAGATATGAGTTGTGCTTCCTGCGTTGGACGTGTTGAAAAGGCCTTAAAAGCAGTGCCCGGTGTTATCGCTGCCAGCGTCAATCTGGCAACCGAAAAAGCACAGGTAAAAATGCTGATAGATGCGGATGTCGAGCGTCTTTTGGACGCCAGTAAGAAAGCAGGCTATTTGGCGCATGTGGTGAGCGACGGCGCTGGGACTATGCAAACTAAATCAAGTCAGGGGAGCACTCAGGGCTGGAAGCTTGCATGTGCAGCAGCCTTGAGTGCACCCTTAATGGCGCCGATGTTATTGGCACTGTTTGGTGTCGAACTGACGATCCCAGGCTGGTTACAAATGGCATTGGCAACGCCCGTACAGTTTTGGTTAGGGGCACGCTTTTATCGCGCAGCCTGGAGCGCGGTGCGAGCAGGTAGTGGCAATATGGATCTGCTGGTGGCTCTCGGTACCAGCTCAGCTTATGGTTTATCGGTTTATTTACTGTTTGCACAAAGTGTTCACGTTGCGCACGGCATGAGTCATTTGTACTTTGAGTCCTCTGCTGTGGTGATTACGTTGGTGTTACTAGGAAAGTATCTGGAAGCCCGAGCCAAACATCAGACTGTGCAAGCTCTGCGCGCTTTAGAATCTTTGCGTCCGACGACAGCTTTGGTGCGACGTGCTGGTATCGATAGTGAAGTGTCTGTTGCCGAAGTGCGGATGGGCGATATCGTCATTGTGCGTCCCAGCGATAGAGTCGCCGTTGATGCGGAAATTTTAGAAGGCAGTAGCTATCTTGATGAGTCATTACTGACAGGCGAAAGTCTGCCTGTGAGTAAGCATGTTGGTGATGTGGTGATCGCGGGGTCAGTGAATGCTGACGGCCTATTGCTGGTGAAAGCAAGTGCCATCGGTGGTGCCACCATGCTCTCGCAAATTATTCAAATGGTGGAAGATGCGCAAGCGGTTAAAGCACCGATACAAGCTTTGGTCGATAAAGTCAGTGCTGTATTTGTCCCGGTGGTGTTAGTTATTTCCGTGTTGACCTTTGTCGCATGGGGTGTGTTAACAGGAGACTGGCAGGCTGCCTTACTGAATGCAGTCGCGGTACAGGTGATCGCTTGTCCTTGTGCATTGGGCTTAGCAACGCCTACGGCGATTATGGTAGGTACGGGTGTGGCAGCGAAATATGGCATTTTGATTAAAGATGCGCAGGCTCTAGAGATTGCCCATGGACTCACAGCGATTGCCTTTGATAAAACCGGAACCTTGACAGAAGGTAAGCCCGCGCTGGCTGAGGTGATTAGCCGTGACTACACAGAAACACAAATACTGGAATGGGCAGCCGCTGTGCAGCAATATAGTGAGCATCCTTTAGCGCTAGCGGTGCTGCAGAAAGCGAGGCAGGGTGGTGTGACTTGGTCGCAAGTGAGCGACACCAAAGCAATGCCAGGGCGTGGTGTGCAAGCGAGGCTCAATGATGTCACGATTTATCTGGGTAATTTGCGCTGGATGCAAGAACTGGGTGTCGATACTGCCAACTTAAATCAGGCGGTGCAGCAGCAACAGCAAGCGGGGCGCTCAGTTTCTTGTCTGGCTTTGCATCGAGATGGACAAAATGAACAAATCCAATTAGCTGGCGTGCTAAGTTTTGGTGATAGTGTGAAAGCAAATGCCTATGCTGCAGTAGCGCGCTTGCAGGCGATGGGTGTAAAAGCGATTATGTTGAGCGGCGATAATTATGGCAGTGCCAATGCGGTTGCCCAGACAGTTGGTATCACTGATGTCAGAGCGGAAGTACTGCCAGCCGACAAAGCGAATGTGGTACGTGACTTGCAGCGAGCTGGCGATCGTGTTGGCATGGTTGGAGATGGCATCAACGATGCGCCGGCTCTGGCAGCAGCAGATGTTGGTATTGCGATGTCTACAGGTACCGATGTCGCTATGCATACAGCGGGTATCACGTTGATGCGCGGCGATCCTGTTTTGGTGGCGGATGCGATTTCGATTTCACAAAGAACTTATCACAAAATTCGCCAAAATCTGGGCTGGGCGTTTATCTACAATATCGTAGGTATTCCACTCGCTGCCTTGGGTTACTTAAATCCTATGATCGCTGGCGCAGCGATGGCATTTTCGAGTGTGAGTGTGGTGTCGAACGCGTTGTTGCTGCGACGTTGGAAACCCTTGGAAGTAAAGGAAGATTCGCAATGAATATAGGTGAGGTTGCCCAAGCGTCAGGTGTTAGTGCCAAGATGATCCGTTATTATGAAAGTATCGGTTTGATTCAGCTAGCAGGTCGAACTGAAGCGGGTTACCGTCAATATCTAGAATCGGATTTACATACCTTGCGTTTTATCCGTCGTTCCAGGGATTTAGGTTTTTCACTGGAACGTATTAAAACGCTCCTCGGGCTTTGGCAAGACCAAAGTCGTCACAGTGCTGAAGTGAAAAAATTGGCCGAGCAATACATTAGCGAACTCGATACACAGATCGCTAATCTTGTTTCTGTTCGCGCTCAGCTAGAAAATTTGTCTCGGTCTTGTCACGGTAACGAGAGACCCGATTGCCCCATCATTGAAGATCTCGCGCAAATATCAGATGCTAAGGGCGAAACGTCCTTCTAGGCCATTGCTGGGTTTTCGAGCCGCGCGCTACACCAACACTTAGCAATAAATTCCAATATTTGTATCTAAAAAACAAAAATTTAAGCCCAACTTTGACGTCATCTTGCACCGCTTTTGTGCAAAAAAGAGTCGGTTTTTTTGTTAATGCTTGAGCGATCGCAATAGTGTTGCAGATCGACACAATAGAGGGGGAATTTGTGCATTTGACTTTGCCCAATATGTGCTCAGGCGTAAGATATCCAACAAATGATTCTTTTCGAATCAATGCTATTCGGCGTCATGAGCGTTAACGTAATACGGTTCTAGGTCTTGGAAAATGAGGCAATGCATAGAGGCGTATTAGCGATCTGTTGCTAGCGCTGCGAACCTCGTCCTGAGAACCTAGCCCCTGGCATGCCCCACACACATAACCAATTTGGTTAGTCTCGTTTTCTAGTTTTCTTTTAAATGTGTCAGTTTGATTCTAGCGATTCCTGTTTTACATTTCTAAACTTAACTTTTTTGGGAAAACACCATGTTAAAAAACACGATGATTAAATCGAGGCTGATGTTTGTCATTGGGTTTTTGTCCTTGCTCATGATATTCATCGGCGTTTTAGGCCTGACCAGTTTGGCCACGGTCAATGAAGCTCTGCGAACGGTGTATGAAGACAGATTGGTTGCCGTTGGTCAGTTAACCACCGTGATTCGCGGTATTAATCGTAATGAGTTGAGTATTGCAAAAGCGATTTCCGTTGAACCTGCGCAGATTTCTAAAATGATGGAAGAAATTGATCAAACAAAAAATGAGGTGAATAAGACTTGGAATGATTACTTAGCGACTTATTTGACAGCAGATGAGAAACAACTGGCAGCAAAATTTGAAGCAGCGCGTAAGGTCTTTGTCGAGCAAGGCCTCAATAAGGCGCAGGAAGCTTTGCGCTCCCAAGATATGCCCAAGGCGACCGAACTCTTGCACGGAAAAATGGAGCAGCTATACCAAGATGTGCTTGCGTCGATGTCTGAGCTCATTAAATTACAGCTTAGCGTTGGAAAACAAGAATACGAAGCGTCGCAGGTCAAATACGCTACTGTGCGCATGATGTCGATTGCGATGATCATTCTCGGATTGGTAGCAGGTGTTGTGGTGGGTGTTTGGTTAATAAAGAGTATCTCTGAACCACTCAATTATGCAGTCGATATCGCACAGAGTATTGCAGGTGGGGATTTGACTCGCACCATTGATGTGGATACCGACAATGAAACAGGGCAG
>CAUPNA010000079.1:0-20215 GCA_963512475.1 uncultured Undibacterium sp. | reverse complement strand
TATGGTTTTGGAGTCGGATCTTGCCGCCGTGTCTTTTGACGATGCGGTCTACAATTGCCAAGCCAAGGCCAGATCCATTTGCCTGGCTTCTTGCTATTTCCCCCCTTGTGAACGGACGCAGTAAACGATCAATCTCCTCAACTGGCACACCAGGTCCAAAGTCACGCAGACGTAGAGTTGACATAGGTTTTGTCGGGTGTTCCAAGTAACGACATTCGAACTCTAATTGGACTTGACCAGTTTTTGGATCGCGCGCATAGCGAATAGCATTTTGAATCAAGTTATTTAGCAAACGCTGAATTTCAATTTCAATACCTGTAATGAAAATGCCAGTGTCGATTTGTGTTTTTATTTTTACGCTGACATCGCGCCGTAAATCCAATATCACCTTTTCTGCTATGGCACTCAGATGAATGTTGTTGAAGGTAGATTCATGCAAAGGTTTTGCGTAATCCAAAAATTGTTGGATAATGCCGTCCATTTGCGTTAAATCTGATTGCATTGCTTCACGTGTCATTGAATCTAGAGGTGCCATTTCTAATTCGAGTTGTAGTCTTGTCAAAGGCGTTCTTAGATCATGTGAAATCCCAGCAAGAATAACCGCACGATCAGATTCACTACGAGCCAAGTCATCAACCATCTGATTAAAGCTAGCGTTTGTTTCTCGGATTTCGCTTGGGCCATTTTCGGGTAGGGCTTTAGGGCGGCGACCATGGGCGAGTTGTCTGGCAGCATGGCTTAAATTGGAAAGTGGTGCGTTCAACCTGCGAGAAATGAAAACTGCACCGATCAGCGTCAAAATCAATGTAATGCTAGCCCAACCTAATATCTGAGTGCCCGTTTCACTTTGCAATCGTTCTGGTTCTAGACGCAGCCAATACTGATCTTCCTCAATGATAAAACTTAACCAAAATCCTTCTTCGCCATTTACTTTCCGGGCAAATTGGGTTGTTGCGCCAAGTTTTTTTTGTACCAGTATTCGCAAATCAGCAAAAAAAACAGTGTCAGCTTGAGCTTCTACCTTATCATTTTCTTCTAACAAATAAATGCGAATTCCTTCGTTTCTTGCGAGATCCAATAGTAGTTCTCGGCGTTTGTCCTCGGCTGAGTGAGTGAGCGCGGCACGAGTGATCGTGACCATAGAAATGATCTGTCCTGCTTGTTGTTGAGCACGCGGTTTTCGTTCGACAAGTTTAAAGCTGATGAACCAAGCCGCCATACTCGACGTGATTAAAAACGCAAGCAGAAAAAAGGTGCGCCAAAATAAACTGCTGCGTATATCAGCAAAAACTTGAAGGTGCTTGCGCATAGTTCTATGGACGCGAGTCGTAATGAAGCTTATTTAGATTGTCCATCCGGGATAAAGACGTAACCAAGTCCCCATACCGTTTGAATATACTGAGGGTTGCTTGGGTCTTTCTCAATTAATTTGCGTAGGCGTGAAATTTGTACATCCAAGCTGCGGTCGAACACTTCATACTCTCGGCCCCGCGCCATTTCCATTAATTTTTCCCTAGATAAGGGGTGTCGCGCATTGCGCGCAAATACTTTTAATACTGAAAACTCGCCTGTAGTTAGATTAATTTGTTCGTTGTTGCGTTTCAGACTGCGATTGGATAGATCTAAACTAAATTCGCCAAAATGGAATACCTGCCCTTGCTCTGATGGTGCGCCTGGCACATCATCGGGGCCTCTGCGTCTTAGCACCGCGTTAATGCGTGCCACCAATTCGCGCGGATTGAACGGCTTAGGCAAATAGTCATCTGCCCCCATTTCTAGGCCTATGATGCGATCGACATCTTCCCCTTTTGCCGTTAGCATAATAATCGGCGTTTTGTCACCGCCGCCGCGTAAACGTCGGCAAATCGACAGACCATCTTCACCCGGCAACATTAAATCCAAGACCAGCAAGTCGTAGCGTTCTCTCAACCAGAGTTTATTCATTGAGGTTGCATTTTCCGCCACAACGACCTGAAAGCCTTGTTCAGTTAGGTAGCGACGCAACAGGTCACGTAAGCGAATGTCATCGTCAACTACTAAGATTTTTGCCTTGGCATCTGTCATGTCATTTATTTATTATAAGGAGAATTGCTTTATCTTACCGCCAAATTACATTTTTCCGCATTGAATTTTTCTGGGCATTACAAACTGTTACAGACATTACAGAATTCACCTGTTCGCAGCAAATTTTCTTCTCTACACTGTTGATGTAATTTGTTAAAGTTGATGGCATGCTAGCTGTCGATATAAAATAAAGTTTTTTGATAGATTAGTTTAAATTATATTGATCGTATTTTTACCATAGGTACTTTGGAATTTTCTGTGAACAAAAATAGTTTGAAGTTATGCGTGTTGACTTTGATGTTGATATTCGGCTTGACCGATTTCAGCACAGCGGTTGCACAACAACGAAATTTTGATACGGGCAAAAAGCTTGAGATGAGGCAGAAGCGAATTGAAGAGTTTCGAGCAGTCAGACAAATTGAACGTAAGGAACGTTTTGAAAGAGAAGTGCGTCAAAATGGGAAACTGCAGAGTCCAACACAATCGAATGACAAAGCAAGCTTGCCCATATCTCGCCCCGCTCAGGAATTAGGCGAGCGCCCAACCCTGAAATTTAATCGCCTCACGCCTGAAGAGCGTTTGGCTTTGCGGCGGCAGATTCGCGAGGCAAGGGAAGATATTTATCAAAAACGCCAAGAGAAAAATTAGCGACGGTGCTGCTTCATAATCTTTTGCTGTTCACGCTGCCAATCTTTTTCTTTTTCTGAGTCGCGTTTGTCGTGTTGTTTTTTGCCTTTGGCTAAGCCAATTTGGCACTTCACCCTGCCATTCAAATAATGCATATTCAATGGCACCATGGTGTAGCCAGAACGCTCAACTTTGCCAATTAATTTTTTAATCTCTTCCGCATGCAATAACAGTTTGCGGGTTCTTACCGAATCTGGGTGGATGTGTGTCGATGCGGTTGGCAATGCACCAATATGTGCGCCAAATAAGAAAATCTCGCCGCTTTTGACGATGACATAAGCTTCTTTTAATTGCACACGTCCAGCGCGGATCGCCTTGACTTCCCAGCCCTGCAGCACGATGCCTGCCTCGAACTGTTCTTCTACGAAATAATCGTGAAATGCTTTTTTATTATCTGCAATACTCATACTAATTTTTTTGTGCTTTTATAGTTTGCAAGGTGAGGGCAGCGCTAATTTACGCTTATTCACCGAGAAGTGAGGTGTTTCGGTTAAAATTCGGTTTGTGATCATACCAAATGACTTGAGATAATGGCAGTCGTCCAAAAAAACGTTTTAGTTTCCTATAGTGCCGAACAAATGTTCGCTCTGGTTGAAAAAGTTGAAGATTATCCATTGTTTTTGCCTTGGTGTGGCGGTGTCAATGTTTTAGATCGATCTGAACGACAACTTAAGGCCACATTATCCATCAATTATCACGGCATCAAGCAAAGTTTTACGACGCAAAATGTGAATTCTCCACCTCATACAATGGAAATGCATTTGGTTGATGGCCCATTTAAACAATTGCATGGGCACTGGACTTTTACCGCTTTGCGTAGCGATGCTTGCAAAATCGAATTTGATTTGCGTTATGAGTTTTCCAGCAAATTGCTCGAGCATTTGATTGGACCCGTCTTCGGCAAAATCACGAATAATTTTGTTGATGCTTTCTGTGCCCGAGCGGACGTAGTCTATGCAAAGTAATTCAATTGTAAGAGCGCAGAATTTGATGATGATTCAACTATGCTATTCGATTCCTGGCTGTGCACCTGTATTGCTCAATGTGTCGGTGTCGGTTGGCGATACTATTAATCAGGTTTTGTTGAATTTGGAACCTGAGTTATCTCATCTACTGCAATCCATGTTGGAAAACAATGCTGCTGTCGCAGTTTTCGGTAAGAAAAAAACGGGAGACTTTATCTTGTCTCCCGGTGATCGTTTGGAAATTTGCCGCAGTTTAATTGCAGAGCCTATGGATGCACGTCGTCGTCGTGCTAAACGCGAACATAAGTCGGGCAAGATGTAAGCCTCGCCTTATTTGGTAGTGCCAAGCGCGGCAATACTCAAACAGACGTGGTTTTAGCCTAGCATTCGCTTAAGATTTTTTTTGCCTCAGCAGCTTCTTTTGCCCTTTGTGTCTCGTCCAATGGAATTCTTTCTCCATTTTTGTTGCGCGTCATGATCAATACACCTTCATCGATTGATTGCTTGTAGGACTTTGCGCGTTCACAGTTTTTTGCTTTGGCTTCGGTATTGTGCTGTTCGGTTTCAGCTTTCTTGTCGGCTTCTTCTTTCGCTATTTTGCGTTTATTGAAATCTTCATTCTTTTTCGCAAGCGTGACAGGTTTTTCAATTTTTTCTATTTCACTTTTGTTTCCATCGTTGCTTTTTGGCTCCGAGTTAGTATTTTCGGTGCTGCGCGCCAAACCAAACGGTGATTTCACAATTTTATCTTTGGGTACTGACTTTGGTGGTGGCTGATCTGAATACTGTTTGACACCTTTATCATTCAGCCAGATGTATTGAGCGAATGCCGTGTTGGCGCAAACCAGAGCCAAACTGATACCAATTGTTGAGAAAAAAGCTTTTTTTTGCATGATTGACTCGATTTCTAATTCGGTAAAGATACTATTTTGAAGAATTTACAGTGAGTTTTACACGGAACGAGACGGATCGGCAAGTTTTCTGTATAATTTGCTTTTGCGCCTATAGGAAACACTATGCGTCTTCTTCAAAAAGCACTCACTTTCGATGATGTGTTGCTCGTTCCAGCTTACTCAAATATTCTCCCAAAAGATACCTCTCTTGCGACGAATTTGACACGTAATATCAAACTCAATATACCTTTGGTGTCCGCCGCTATGGATACTGTCACAGAAGGTCGCCTGGCTATAGCCATGGCTCAAGAGGGTGGGATTGGCATTATCCATAAAAATTTAACCCCTAAAGAACAAGCGCGCGAAGTTGCTAAGGTAAAGCGTTTTGAGTCTGGTGTGCTGCGTGACCCAATAACGATTGCGCCGTCTACGACGATTCGTGATGTTATTGCACTGAGTCTGCAACATGGCATTAGCGGTTTTCCTGTTGTTGAGGGTAAAACGGTTGTTGGTATTATCACTAACCGTGACTTGCGTTTTGAGCAAGAGCTCGACGCTGAAGTGCGTGCAAAAATGACGCCGCGTGATAAGTTGGTCTTCGTCAAAGAAGGTGCCGATTTGAGTGAGGCAAAACGCTTAATGAACAAGCATCGCTTAGAGCGTGTATTGGTTGTTGATGATGCGTTTGAGTTGCGTGGTTTGATCACCGTAAAAGATATTCAAAAATCGACAGAGCATCCGCTTGCCTCAAAAGATGCACAAGGTAAATTGCTTGTTGGTGCTGCAGTTGGCGTCGGTGCTGATAATGATGAACGTATTGATTTGTTGGCGAAGGCCGGTGTTGATGTGATTGTGGTTGATACTGCACACGGACATTCCAAGGGCGTTCTTGATCGCGTGCGGTGGGTAAAAACAAATTATCCTCATATCGAAGTCATTGGCGGTAATATCGCCACTGCGGCAGCGGCTTTAGCGCTAGTTGAACATGGTGCAGATGCGGTCAAAGTTGGTATCGGCCCTGGGTCTATCTGTACGACTCGAATTGTGGCTGGCGTTGGTGTGCCGCAAATTACGGCAATCGCGAATGTTGCTGCCGCCTTACGCGGTACAGGCGTGCCTTGTATTGCTGATGGCGGCATCCGTTTTTCTGGTGATGTGTCGAAAGCATTGGCTGCGGGCGCCTCTACGGTGATGATGGGTAGTATGTTTGCCGGTACTGAAGAAGCGCCTGGTGAAGTTATTTTATTCCAAGGCCGTAGCTACAAATCTTATCGTGGTATGGGTAGCTTAGGTGCGATGGCGGATGGTTCGGCTGATCGCTACTTCCAAGATGCAGCAAATAATGCAGATAAGCTAGTCCCAGAAGGTATTGAAGGACGCGTACCATATAAAGGCAGTGTGCTTGCCATCCTGTATCAAATGGTGGGCGGGGTTCGTTCTTCCATGGGGTATTGCGGTTGTGCTTCGATACAGGATTTGCACGATAATGCAGAGTTTGTGGAAATTACCTCGGCTGGTATGCGCGAATCACATGTTCATGATGTTCAGATTACGAAAGAAGCTCCTAACTATCGCGCTGATTAACAGTGTATTACTAACTCATTCTGAAGTGTTTCAACTACGGAGCTGGTAAATGGTGACCCCTTTAGAATCCGCCAGTCGTATGGAGCTGTTTTTGGATGGCACGGGAAATCCCCGTGTCCATCCTGATAAATACGAAGCGAAAGTTGCTAGGTTTGAGCGTTTGGGTGTACGTTTGTTTGGTGTTGCTAACTGCATCGTCAGTTTTGGTAAATTGCTAGAACGCTTTGATCGAAGTGAGTTTTCGATGGTAAGCATGGAAGCTAGTTTCTGTGAAATGCTAAGTTTTACCGAAGAAATTCGAGTTTACAACAATCTGAATTTTGAAGAGGATTTTGCAAAACATCCATTGGTAGAGGGTGAGCCACATATTGTTTTTTGCGCGCAACATCCCATCTTTGATACCAATGATAGTGTGATTGGTTGTATCTATCTAATAGACTATGTTGAACATGCATTTGACGACGAGTCTCGTTTATTGTTTGCTGATTTGGCGGCGATGGTCGAGCGAGAGTTGGTGATTGGTGCATTAAAGTTGCAGCAACTTGAACTGATAAAGCAAATGCGCAATTTAAAGCGCGACGCTTTAATGGATCCAGTATTAGGTATGTGGAACCGGTCCGCCATCTCGCGCTCTTTGGGAATTGAACTCGATCGTTGTCAAAAAGCGGAGAAACCCGTGTCTTTGCTTTATATCGGTGTTAATCAATATCAAAGTATACGTGAGCGCTTGGGCAGTGGTGTCGGAGATGGTTTCTTGTTGAAAGTGGCCAGTCGAATCCGTTCTTGTATCCGACCATTTGATGCACTGGGACGGTTTGAAAGTGACGCTTTCCTGATCGTTTTGCCAGGTGCATCGAATTTGGTTGCTCTGGCAGTAGCCGAGCGCATACGACTCTCCGTCATTACGCATCCGGAAGTGCTTGAGTCTGAGACCTTGGAAATAAATATCAGTACAGGAATGGCGTCCACCAGCGTATTCCCAAATGTTTCATCAGAAATTTTCATTAATTACGCGGAAAAAGCCCTACTTGCCGCACGGCGATTAGAACATAACCCCATTGTTCAGGCTGGTCCTGAGCAAATCGATATTACTCTTTGATCTTTTTTATAGCGCCATGCACTCAAAAATTCTTATCCTCGATTTTGGTTCCCAAGTCACCCAATTGATCGCTCGTCGCGTCCGTGATGCTGGCGTATTTTCTGAAGTATTTCCCTACGATGTTAGTGATGAATTTATTCGCAATTATGGTGCGGCTGGTATTATTTTGTCGGGTGGCCCAAGTAGTGTGACTGAAGGTGATACACCGCGTGCACCACTCGCCGTGTATGACGCAGGCGTGCCGGTTTTGGGTATTTGCTATGGTATGCAAACTATGGCCGAGCAACTCGGTGGCAAAGTCGAAAACGGTAAAGTACGTGAATTTGGTTACGCTGAAGTGCGCGCTCGGAGTCATACCAAGTTATTAGAAGGTATCAATGACTTCGTGACCCCTGAAGGTCACGGTATGCTCAAGGTATGGATGAGCCACGGTGATAAAGTTAATGAAATGCCAGCAGGTTTTAAATTGATGGCTTCAACTGATAATTGCCCGATCGCAGCGATGGCGGATGAAGACCGCCATTTCTATGCGGTGCAATTCCATCCTGAAGTGACGCACACGATACAAGGCGAAGCGATTATTGGTCGTTTCGTTCATGATATTTGCGGCTGCCAATCTGACTGGAATATGCCAGATTATATTTCCGAAGCGGTAGCTTCCATTCGTGAGCAAGTTGGCGACGATGAAGTGATTCTCGGACTGTCTGGTGGCGTTGATAGCAGCGTTGCGGCGGCATTGATTCATCGTGCAATCGGCGATAAGTTGACGTGCGTGTTTGTTGATCATGGCCTGTTACGCCTTGATGAAGGCAAGATGGTCATGGAGATGTTCGCTGAGAATCTGGGCGTCAAAGTCATCCACGTTGATGCCACTGCGCAGTTCATGGGGCATTTGGCCGGTGTTTCCGATCCAGAAGCGAAACGTAAAATTATCGGCCGCGAATTTGTCGAAGTTTTCCAAGTTGAATCTGGCAAACTGAAGAATGCAAAATGGTTAGCACAGGGCACAATTTACCCTGACGTAATCGAAAGTGCGGGTAAAGGCAAAAAAGGTTCACATACGATTAAGAGTCATCACAATGTCGGTGGCTTGCCAGACACCTTGAATCTAAAATTATTAGAGCCACTGCGTGAATTGTTTAAAGATGAAGTACGCAAGCTCGGTGTGGCTTTAGGTTTGCCGCACAGTATGGTGTATCGTCATCCATTCCCAGGTCCAGGTCTCGGCGTGCGCATCTTGGGTGAAGTTAAAAAAGACTTCGCCGATTTATTGCGTCGTGCTGATGCGATATTTATCGAAGAATTGCGCAATACTTATGTCGATCCACACGCTGAGAAACCACAAACTTGGTATGACGCGACGAGTCAGGCGTTTGCAGTATTCTTACCAGTGAAATCTGTTGGCGTCATGGGTGATGGCCGTACTTATGAATATGTTGTCGCCTTGCGTGCAGTACAAACGCAAGATTTTATGACTGCGCATTGGGCACATTTACCTCATGAATTATTGGGTAAGGTCTCAAATCGCATTATTAATGAGGTGCGTGGGATTAATCGTGTTGTGTACGATATTTCCGGAAAGCCGCCGGCTACAATAGAATGGGAATAATTTCGCTACGTGTATAAACCCGTAATTTGGGCGTATCGCGTTGTTGCCAATGCGCGCAATATTGACATATTGCTGTGCTTGGCGCCTAGCGATCCATCCCAACTTACGAGTTTCTAAACGCATCGGTTCTTCGCCTTAAAAATCTTAAAACCCAAGATCGAAAGTATCACTTGAGCTACAGCATCAAAGAAATCTTTTACACTTTGCAAGGCGAGGGCACGCATGCTGGGCGGCCTGCTGTGTTTTGTCGTTTTGCCGGTTGCAATTTGTGGACTGGGCGTGAGGAAGATCGTAGCTCGGCGGTTTGCCAGTTTTGCGATACCGATTTTGTTGGTACGGATGGCGAAGGCGGTGGGAAATTTAAGACGCCTCAGGCCGTTGCTGCGCGCATCAATGCTTTGTGGCCCGATACACATGAAGCGACTAAGTTTGTGGTGTTTACAGGTGGTGAGCCTTTATTGCAATTGGACGAGGCTTTAATCGATGCGATGCACGATGTCGGTTTTGAAATTGCAATTGAAACTAATGGCACGATAGAAGTACCGAATGGCGTTGACTGGATTTGTGTGAGTCCGAAAATGGGTTCGCAACTTTTGGTGCGCAAAGGGCATGAGTTGAAGGTCGTGATTCCTCAGTTGGGGCAAGATTTGAAAGCCTACGAAGCGCTCGATTTTACGCATCATTATTTACAAGCGATGGATGGCCCTTTGTTGCAGGACAATCTGCACAAAGCAATCGATTATTGCAAAGCCAACCCGAAATGGAAACTAAGTTTGCAGACACATAAATTGCTGCAAATTCCTTAAATAGATTCTTTATTATTAGTCGGCTATCGGATGTCAATTGACATTCAATCCGACCTTATGTACACAGGCAATACATGTTAACCATCACCAGAAAAGTTGAATTCGATACCGGACATCGGATTCCCGATCACAATAGCCAATGCCGCAATTTGCATGGGCATCGCTATACCTTGCTGATTACCTTGACTGGTGATGTCGTCGAAAAAGACGGTGAGTCTGATAATGGCATGATCATGGATTTTGGCGATATCAAAGCACTCGCTAATAAACACTTGGTGGATCTTTGGGATCACGCGTTTATCGTCTATGAAAAAGACACTGTTGTACGTCAATTCTTAGAAAGCATGCCGGGCCATAAAACGGTGGTGATTGATCGCGTGCCGACGGTAGAAAATCTGGCAAAGATTGCGTTCGATATGCTGAAAGATGTGTATCACGATCGTTATGGTCGTCATTTGTCTTTGACCAAAATCACTTTGTACGAAACGCCTAATTGCTGGGCGGAGATTGACGGTTAAGTAAAATATGTCGACTGAGTCTGGTTCTACGGTGAAATCTGCGAATCGAGATGAAGTCTTCATGCGCGAAGCTATCGCACAAGCCAAACTTGCGTGGCAAGCTGGTGAAGTGCCGGTTGGTGCAGTTGTCGTCAAAGATGGTGAAATCATCGCCCGTGGCTTTAATCAACCGATAGGCATGCATGATCCAACGGCACATGCTGAAATTGTCGCCATGCGCGCTGCTGCTGAGGCACTTGGCAATTATCGTCTCCCCGGTTGTGAACTCTATGTCACTCTCGAACCTTGCGTGATGTGTTCTGGCGCACTCATGCATGCACGCTTTTCACGAATAGTTTTTGGCGCGCATGACTTCAAGACGGGCGCATGTGGCTCTATCGTTGATTTATTTAGAGAAGAAAAACTGAATCATCACGCCGAGGTTGTCTCAGGTGTATTGGCGGATGAATGTGTGCAAGTCCTAAAGGATTTCTTTGCTGAGCGCCGCCGCGCCGCGGTAGAATCGCGTATTCAATCAGACAGCCTAGGCGAGTGATAGCCGATATCAATCGCTGATTATCGAATATGAGTCACTAGCGATGCCTATTTCTTTTCCAAAAACACTACCAGAATATCCTTGCATCGCCATCGTCGCGCCCAGCGGTGCGGCTCTAGATGATGCTAATCTTGAAGCAGGCTTGCAGGCACTCAGCAATGCTGGGCTCAAGGTAATCAATTATTACCAACATGCGGATCGTTTCGAGCGATTTGGTGCGACGGATCAAGAACGTTTGACACAATTGCATGCTGCGATAGATAACCCAGAAGTCGATATCGTGATGGGGTTGCGGGGCGGGTACGGCTTGTCGCGCATCTTGCATGATATTGATTTGAAGAAGATTGCGAACAGTGGAAAATGGCTGGTCGGCTATAGCGACTTTAATGCTTTGCAGTTGGCGATGTTGGCCAAGACAGGTGCTGCGAGTTTGTGTGGTCCTATGCTGTGTAACGATTTCACTCGCGATGAATTGCGTCCATTTACTCATGATCAATTTTTACAAGCTCTGCGCGAACGTAAAACGCAGCTGGAATTTGTGACTGATCAAAGTGCCGATGTAAACCTCGAAGCTACATTGTGGGGTGGTAACTTGGCGATGATTTGTCATTTACTCGGTACTGAATATTTCCCACATATTGAAGGTGGGATTTTATTTATCGAAGATATCGCAGAGCATCCTTATCGTATTGAACGCATGCTGCTACAACTTCATATGGCCGGTGTGTTAGCGAAACAAAAGGCGATCGTGTTCGGGAACTTTTCCGCTTACCGCTTAGCCCCGCAAGACAACGGCTATGACTTTGCAGCCATGTTGAAATTTTTGCGCACGATCATCGCAACACCGATTGTTACTGGTCTGCCATTTGGTCACTGCGACGATAAAACGAGTTTGATGCAAGGTTCAACAGCACATCTAAGTGTCAATGGCACGCAAGTGATCCTCACTGCAGAATTCTAATCAATTCAAAAAATACGGAGACAATATGACAGACGCAGTGATCGTCGCGACGGCGCGTACTGGATTAGCAAAGTCATGGAAAGGTGCGTTCAATATGACGCACGGCGCGAGTATGGCAGGGCCAACACTCGCAGCGGTGATGAATAGAGCTCAGCTAGATGCTGCTGAAATTGAAGATGTGATGGTTGGCTGTGCCTTTCCAGAAGGCGCGAATGGCCGCAATATCGCTCGCCAAATTGCCTTGCGTGCTGGCTGTCCAGTCACTGTGCCTGGAATCACGATCAATCGCTATTGTTCGTCAGGATTGCAAGCCATCGCTTTGGCGGCGCAACGCGTGATGGCAGGTGAGGTCGACATCGTCGCAGCGGGTGGTGTTGAGTCTATCTCTTGTGTGCAAAACGAGATGAATAAGCACATGCTGAGTGATCCATGGCTACAACAGCATATTCCGCAAGTCTATATGCCTATGCTGGAAACCGCAGAGATCGTTGCGAAGCGATATAAGATCTCACGTGAACGTCAAGATGAGTATGGGGTGCGCAGTCAACAACGCGCAAGCTCGGCCTTAGCAGCCGGTTTATTTAATGCTGAAATTATTCCAGTAACGACGACCATGCGCGTGACCGATAAGGAGACGGGCGAACAGTATTTGCGCGAAGTAACGATTTCAGCGGATGAAGGTATTCGTGCTGGAACAACATTGGACGCCGTTTCTCAAATCAAAACAGCTTTGCCCGATGGCGTGATCACGGCAGGCAATGCCAGTCAATTTTCAGACGGCGCGGCGATGACCATCGTTATGAACGCCCAAGTTGCCGAACGCAAAGGCTTGCAGCCTTTAGGGGTGTTTCGTGGATTTGCTGTCGTTGGTTGTGAACCTGATGAGATGGGAATCGGTCCCGTGTTTGCGATTCCTAAATTGCTCAAGCGCGCAGGCTTACGTGTAGAAGATATCGGATTATGGGAGCTTAATGAGGCGTTTGCAGTACAGGTTTTGTATTGTGCGGACAAGCTAGGCATCCCGATGGATCGTCTAAACGTGAATGGTGGCGCGATTGCAGTCGGGCATCCCTACGGCGTTTCTGGCGCACGATTAACGGGACATGCGCTGCTAGAAGGTAAACGTCGTGGCGTGAAATATGTGGTGGTCACCATGTGTATCGGCGGCGGGCAGGGCGCTGCTGGCTTGTTTGAAGTTTTATAAATCCTGTCAGCGTTGAATAAATTATTTTACTGATAAAAAAATATGTCTGATTCGTCTCAAAATTCCAGTGTGATTTCGCAAATCGAAAATCCCTTCCTCGACTATCTCGGCATAGTTTCAGGCGAGATGAAAGAAGGTAAAGCAAATCTGTATTTAGACCTCCATCACCATCACATGAATAGCTGGCAAATCACGCATGGCGGGGTCTTAATGACTTTGCTTGACGTCGTGATGGCGATGGCGGGACGCTCTTTGCATGATGACCAAAAAGGTGTGGTCACTGTCGAAATGAAAACCACTTTCTTACAGCCGGGCGGTGTAGAGGGTGGACGTCTCGAAGCACGTAGCGTCGCTTTTCATCAATCGACAACGATGTGTTTTTGCGATGGTGAAATCTGGAGCGGTGACAAATTAGCGGCGAAAGCGATGGGGACTTACAAGTATTTGCGTAGTCTTAAATCGAAAGCTGGTTTAGTGAAGATGGGTGGCAGTGATTAAATTTGAATACATTTCGTGGTTTTGTTGGGCGAGTATAATCCCGCGCCGCCAGAACTTAGTGCATTTGCGAACAACTTTTTGTCAGCGCGGGTTGTACGCCAATAGGCGTTAACCAAAATTTAAAATTAACTGTAAGCCGCATAGATATTAGATTCCCGCCCTTTCAAGGGGCGGGTTAGGGTGGGGATGGGTTTGGTTTGAGTAATTAATGTCGTCAATTGTTGGACTTATACCCATCCCCATCCCGGCCTTCTCTTTGAAGGGGAAGGAGTAAAGCAAGCGCCTTCGGAACTTTAGGCAAATCTCGACTTTGGTTAGCGCTTATGTGGGTGCACCCGCCCTACAATAGCTGAGCTGATAATTTTGCTTTACCTAAACCACCGTCTAAGCATCCTTCAACTCCCCAACCCTTCTTCCGCTTGCGGAAGAAGGGAGTAAATCACAGGAAAATTAAATATGAATGAGCATTTTCAACGTATTGTTTTAGCCACCCGTCCAACTGGCGAAGTGACTCCCGAAAACTTTCGTTTAGAGACTGTGCCTGTACCTGTAATATCAGAAGGCCAAGTCCTAATCCGTAATCATTTTCTCTCCCTCGACCCTTACATGCGGGTTCGTATGGATGATGTAAAAAACTACGCTGCGCCACAAGCCTTAAACGAAACCATGATAGGCGGCACTGTGGGGGAAATCGTTGCCAGCAAGAATCCACAATACCAGATCGGTGACAAAGTCATCGGCATGATGGGCTGGGCGGAAATGGGTGTGTCGGATGGCAGCTTATTACGCAAACTCGATACCACTCATATCCCTTTATCCGCTTATCTCGGCGCGGTGGGCATGCCAGGTATGACTGCATGGTATGGTTTGACTCAAATCATGCAAGCAAAAGAGGGGGAGACCATCGTCGTCTCTGCAGCTAGTGGTGCAGTCGGTAGTGTGGTCGGACAGCTTGCAAAATTGCGCGGTTGCCGTGCAGTCGGTATAGCGGGAGGCGCTCAGAAATGTGCGTATGTGGTCGATGAATTAGGTTTTGACGCTTGTGTTGATTACAAGGCTGGAAACTTGGAAGATCAGCTAGCGTCTGCAACACCAAACGGCATCGATGCGATTTTCGAAAATGTCGGTGGCGCTAGTTTTGATGCCTGCTTATCACTGGTGAATCCGTTTGCTCGCATTGCCCTGTGTGGCATGATTGCAGGCTATGACGGTGGCGACATGGCGATCCACAATGCGCGGATTTTACTCAGCATGCGCGTGAGCTTACGCGGCTTCATTATTTCCGAGCATCTAGATTTATGGCCGCAAGGCTTAAAGGAATTAGGCATGCTGGTTGCTCAAGGTAAGTTGAAGTTTAGAGAAAGTATCGCACCGAATTTAGCCGCAGCACCTGATGCATTTATCGGTTTGTTAAAAGGTAAAAATCTAGGCAAACAATTAGTTCGTTTGATTCCAGAATAAGTAGGCAATGAGAAAGAGAGAAAAATATGGATATTAATATTCAAATAAAACTCGGAGAATGGTCAGAATTGCAGGTGGATGCACAAGCCGTCCGAACAGCGGTATTCGTCGAAGAACAAAAAATCCCCGCAGAACTTGAATGGGATGTGATGGATGCGCAATGCCTACATGCTGTCGCTTATGATACGCAAGGCAAGGCAATTGGCACAGGGCGCTTACTACCAGATGGTCACATAGGCCGTATGGCGGTTTTAAGCACGGCACGTAGTTGTGGCGTTGGGGCAGAGATATTGCGCCAGTTGATGGAGCAAGCGAAGATCCGTGGTATGCAGGCCGTGCAATTGAACGCGCAAATTTCGGCTGAACCGTTCTATCAACGCGAAGGATTCAATAGGGAAGGCGATTTATTTATGGAAGCCGGTATTGAACACGTGCATATGAACAAAACACTGTAAACAATGTCGACGGCAAGGTTCTAGTGTTGCTGAATACTTTCTATATAAAAAATAAGCCAATTCCAAAGCCAATTACTTTAGAATTGGCTTTTTTGTTAACGGTCGCTTTTGAGAGCCTATCCAGATATGAGCCAACATAGCCAGTTCACCCTATTGAAAGAACGCCGCTTTGCGCCGTTTTTCTGGACGCAGTTCTTTGGGGCATTTAATGACAATGTTTTCAAGACGGCTTTACTCACCGTTTTGACTTACGATGCCTTAACTTGGACGACGATGGATGTTAGCTTACTGAATAATCTAATTCCAGGTTTATTCATTTTGCCCTTCGTTTTGTTTTCTGCGACATCGGGGCAACTTGCTGATAAATTTGAAAAAGGCAGAGTTGCACGCTACGTCAAATTGCTAGAGATAGGCATTATGGCGATCGCAGCCTATGGCTGGATGTCACATAATATTTGGATCTTGATCGCTGCCGTAGCAGGCATGGGTATTCATTCCACCTTGTTTGGCCCAGTAAAATACGCCTATTTACCGCAGCATTTACACTCGGATGAATTAGTCGGGGGTAACGGCGTAATCGAAATGGGCACGTTTGTCGGTATTCTTTTAGGCGAAATTTTAGGTGCCATGTTGGTCGTGCATAAACCATGGGGTGTTGAACTCGTCGCTGGTGGATGCATTTTGATTGCGATATTAGGTTGGCTATTTAGCTTACGCATTCCGCTCTCCCCAGCACCAGTGCCCGAATTAAAGATCAACTGGAATCCTGCTACCGAAACAGTCAGAAATCTCAGTTTTAGCCGGAAAAATCGTCCGGTGTTTTTGTCTTTGTTGGCCAATTCTTGGTTCTGGTTTTATGGCGCGATTCTGCTCGCACAATTCCCGCTTTATGCCAAAGATTATTTACACGGCGACCACAGTGTCTTCGTTTTGTTGTTGACGATTTTTTCTTTTGGTATTGGCGCAGGTTCTTTATTGTGTGAACGTTTATCAGGACACAAAGTCGAAATTGGCTTAGTGCCATTCGGTGCCATCGGTTTGTCGATCTTCGGTTTTGATTTGTATCTGTCGAGTTTGATGTACACCAATACGGCAGCAGTGACGGCAATGAGTTTTATCGATCAAGTCGGTAGTTACAAAATCTTGTTCGATATTTTTATGATCGGTATTTTTGGTGGTCTGTATATTGTGCCTTTGTTTGCCTTGATCCAAACACGTTGTGATCCAAAGCATTTGTCACGCACGATTGCTGGAATGAATATCATGAATGCATTGTTCATGGTGGTAGCGGCTTTGGCAGCGATGTTGATGTTGAAGCAGGGATTTACAATTCCACAGATTTTTATGGCAACCGCGATTTTGAATGCGCTGGTGGCGATCTATATCTTTAGCGTAGTACCAGAATTCTTGATGCGTTTTGTGGCGTGGATTTTGATCCACACTGTACATCGTGTTAAAGGCATCAACGTCGATAAAATTCCAGAAGAAGGGCCTGCGGTTTTGGTTTGCAATCATGTCAGCTACATGGATGCGATTGTTATCATGGCATACAGCCCGCGTCCGATTCGCTTCGTAATGGATCACAGCATTTTCAAAATTCCTTTCTTATCTTGGGTGTTTCGTACAGCCAAAGCGATTCCGATTGCACCTGCCAAAGAGAATCCATGGTTAATGGAAAAATCCTTCGTCGATATCGCGCAAGCATTGCATGAGGGTGATTTAGTTTGCATTTTCCCTGAAGGGAAGTTAACTCGCGATGGAGAAATCAATGAGTTTAAAGGAGGGATTATGAAGATAATTGAACGTAGTCCCGTGCCAGTAATTCCTATGGCCTTGCGTGGTTTATGGGGTAGCTTTATGTCGCGCGATATGGGTAATCCATTCGAAAGATCGTTTCGTCGTGGTCCGTTTTCCCGTTTAGAGTTAGCAGTCGGAGAGCCACAAGATCCTAGCAAAGTGTCACCCCAAAGCTTGCAGCAGCAAGTGCAATTGCTTAGAGGTGAGTGGAAGTAGGTGTTTTTTTAATATGTGTAAAAAAATTTTTAATTTGAAAATTTCTTGACATCTTATTTAAACAAAAATACAGTGATATCGCTACTTTTTTTCGGCAGTATTTTAGGCAGAGTTAGAAATTTCGTTAAATTGGAAATATAGGATTTATCATTAAAATCACTTTTTTTGGGGTAAGTATGAAGAAAATTTTCTTGGGTCTGATGTTATTAAGCTGTTTTTCTGGATGTGCGAGTGTGGAAAGCAATGAAGTGGCAGAAGCCAAAGGTCCTGTTGAGCTTCGCTATACGACCGGTAGTATGATCCCTCAAAAACGGGCTATACGCTCTACTAATGATGTGAAAGCCGTTAATTCGGATGATCTAATCACGATGCCAAGATCTGCTACACCTACTGATCCTTTGGGCAGGAAGTAGCCTAATCTTAAAAGCTGTTTTGAATTTGTCGTAAAAAAAGTCTTCAAGATTGATGTCTTGAAGACTTTTTTATTGGCTTTATGTGTTTTTCGCTAGATCAATGCTGCCATAAAGCTAAACCACCAGCGATATGCCAGGCATTTTCATAGCCCAAGCGACGCAGGCACTGCACTGCTTGTGAGCTACGGCCACCCGTGCGGCAGAAGAATAATATCGGTGTAGTCTTCGTCTCATTTTGTTTTAACCAGCGCTCAACGCCGTTTGCCAGGCGAGTTAAAGGTACATGTATAACTTCACTACCTTCAGGTACGTCAAAATGACTTAGTTGTTGTTCATACGGTTCCCTCACGTCAACTAAAATAGTCCCCGGATGTGCCGCAATAAATTCGTGCAGGCTTGCCGATGGCACGGTAACAGACTCTAAGCAGCACTCGGTGTCATGATCAAACATCGTTACCAAACGTTTATCAAAATCATGTGCTGCGCAAAGCAGTGTGTCTTGTCCAATAAAAGACTTCAGTTCTGCTTTAACAGCAGCCATTTCTTGTTGACTTAATGGTGCGGTGTTTTCTGTTTGATTTTTTGTGTCGAACAAATCGCCGCAGAAAGCGAAATTGGTTTTGACGCTGGCATCTTTCTTATCATTGATGCGTTCGCCAAACAAGAACACGGGTTTGTTTGGCACATAAGATAAATTCAGTTGCGCAAAAAACTTTTCGCCTAAAGTAATTCCATTGATTGAAAGCGCAGGTGATAACTGTAAATCCATGGCACCTGTATGAGCAGCGATTGGCGCTAGTATGTTTCCCTTGTAGGCTTCTGCTAATAAACTAGCCAGTCCTTGATTATGTTGGCTCTGCTGGGGATGGCTGCCCGTCCCAACAATCGCGGCGACAGAGTATGTCTGGCAGCGCACATATTTTGCAATGCGTTCGATCAGTTCTGGTAAAGCATCGATGACGATGCATTGTTTACTGGCAGCGTCAGCAACGATCCAAGTACAAGCTGCGCCAAAACTCAATTGAATCACGCCTTCAGCCGGCAGTGGTTCAATATCGCCAGTAACCATGCAGGTTTTGCGCAGCGCTTCTCCGCAAACGCGAATCCGGCGACATGCCTCCTCGATGTACTCCGCGGTCACTGCGGGACCAAATGACATACGTACCGCGCTCGCGGCCTGCCATTCAGGCAAAGCCATTGCTTGCAGTACGAAACTAGGCTGGGCTTTTGCGGCGCTACATGCGGAGCCAGCGCTGACACGCACGTCGGCAGCATCAAATAAATCCAATAATTCTTTGCTAGTTAAACCGGGTACCGAAAAATTCAATGTGGTTGGCAGACTTTGCTCTAAGGGCGCATTTAAAATCAAGCCTGGGAATGCTTCTTTGACAGCGTCTAGGAGCTGTAGTCGAAATTTTTCTAAGGTGGCATGTTCGCGGAAAGTATGACCATCACTCAAAGCCTCAAGAACTGCGCCAAGCGCTGCAATGCCAGAAACATTTTCTGTTCCGGAACGCAAACTACCTTCTTGCCCACCACCGGCCAGCAAAGGTGTGAAGGGTGCATCTTTATGCACATACAATAGGCCTATTCCTTTTGGCGCGTAAAGCTTGTGACCTGAGAACAAAGAATAATCAATTCTATGCTGACTCAGCTTGAGTGGCAATTTTCCCAAAGCCTGGACACCGTCAACTAACCAATAGGCGGGATGATCTTTAAGCAAAGCTTCTATGCCCACCAAATCGGTCACAATGCCCGTTTCATTATTGGCTGCCATGGTGCAGACCAATCCTGCAGAGGCCAAATGGGCTTTCAGAAAAGCCAAATCATGACGACCAGCGTGGTCAACGGGGATGGCAATAATATTGAAATTTAAGCCTAGTACTTGATTCCAATGCTGCAATGATTCAGGGACAGCTTTGTGTTCGGTCGCACCATACAAGAGATCAGTGCCAACTTTTTCTCCTTTTGCCAGCTTGTCGCGTAGCGCCAGTAAGGCCGAGAATACGGCAGTTTGTATACCCTCGGTGGCACCGCTGACGAACAAGAGTTTGCCATTTTCGCTACCTAATAACTCACAGGCGGTCTTACGCGCATGTTCCATGACGGCTTTTGCTTGAATCCCGCTACTGTGTACGCTGCTGGGATTGCCATAGTCATCTTCCATAACTGCGCGAGCAGCTTCGAGTGCTAGCGGCATTACTGGCGTGGTGGCATTAGAATCAAGGTAAATAACACGGGATGAGATAGACATGGTGACCAATCGCTAAAATGAATCCAAATTAGATCCACAATGCTAGTGATTCATTGCATGGTGAAATCAATAAGAGATCGATTTTAGCAGAATGCGGCCTATACAAAATAAGGAAATTGCGAAGGTTCATGTGATTTGCTACTTTTAATAGGGCTAGCGCGGCCGTTGTATCTCTATGTCTCCCTATGTCTCCCTA